>DATFGG010000001.1:0-2234 GCA_035249665.1 Actinomycetota bacterium
CGCTCCGAAGACGCCGGGACGGATCGCGAGAGGCGCATCCCCGCTGTTCACCACCTCCACGACGGACGCCGGGTAGGCTCGCCCGATCAGTCTCGCCACGGCCTCGGCTTCGGCTTCGGTCGGGAAGTCACCGACGATCACCGCGATCTCGTCATCGCTCGACTCCGTCGCTCCGCCGGGCGCGGGGTGGTCCCCCTGGAGCGGCGCGTACGAACCCCCGGCCCGCCGGTCGGGGTCGGCCACATCGATCGGATCGACCATCACGGCGCCGCACCCGATCGTCCGGATGGCTCCCGCTTCTTCGACCTGGAGCAGGTGTCGACCGCGGACCGGATCGGGGCGGTTCCAGACGAGGTGCCCGTCGAGCCGACCCGCGAGATACCGCTCTCCGTCGAGCCGTCGCACGCGCCAGGCGGCACCGTCCTCGTAGCGCCAGAGCTCGAATGTGGGCGCCTCGGTCGAGGACGCTCGCGCACTCACCCTCACGAAATCGACGACGCCCGCGTGGGCGATCGGGGTGCGGATCGTGACCCATCGGTCCGCTCCGGCTCCGAAGTGGGTGAGCCGATGCCATCCCCTTCCGGAGACGTTCGTCGACCAGAGATCGCCCAGCCGCTCTCCCTCGGGAACCCGATCGTCTGGCGGCGACGAGATCACGGCCGCGATCCGGCGATCCGAGAGGAACACGGGCGAGAACACCGTCGCCCCCCGGACCGGCGCCGAGAGCTCGGCCACCTCACCCGACACGGCGTCGCGGACCATGACTGCCGAGCCCGTCGACCAGGCGAGCCGGCCGCCGGCCGACCATGTGGGATGCGATACCTCCGCCGTCTGAGGCACGACCTCCACGCCCTCGCTGGTCACCGCGACGAGGTCGTCGTCGCCCGCCCGGTCGACGACGAAGGCGGTGCCGATGCCCCTCCGGACGGCAACGTGTTTGATCGTGCTTCGCTCGAGCGACCCCGCCAGAGCCTGCGGGGCTCCCTCCGAGGCCAACCCCTCGCCGGACACCGCGCGCCCGGCACCGACGGATACGAGTTGCCCACCGGCCACCGCCCAGACCCCTCGCCCGGAAACGAGCCCCGGCGCTCGTCGGGAGAATGCCAACAGGCCGGGGCATCCTCTCGGATCGGCCACCCGGGACATGCCCGCCGGCGCACGACCGGCCCCCGCCGTGAGCAGACCAGCCGTCGTCGACGCCATCACGATCGCGGCGATCACGAGTCTCCGCATCATCTCGAACCCTCCCTCAGTAGTTCGTGACGTATTGGAAGTGCATGGGATCCGGCGCCGAATCCCAATTGAGGCCCCAGAAGAAGCGATGGCCGGGGAAGCCCCCGCGCCAGACGTCGGGGA
The DNA here is from genome assembly GCA_035249665.1 of Actinomycetota bacterium. Classification (GTDB taxonomy): domain Bacteria; phylum Actinomycetota; class UBA4738; order UBA4738; family HRBIN12; genus JAJNBA01. The sequence goes on from DATFGG010000001.1 coordinate 1,357, forward strand.
TGTACGTGCCGTAGTTGGTGCCGTCGATGCCCTTCCCGTTCCAGTGATCCTGGAACCGCGGGTTCCGTTGCCAGTTCGTGTCGATCGCGGCTCCCCACGAGTGAACGGACCAGGACGTCGATCCTGCGATCAGCCGGCAGTTGTAGCCGCCGATCCCCGGGTACAGCGCCCCGTCGCGATGCGCAGCGTTGATGTGGTTGCGGACGTTGAAGCCGATGTTCCGCGCCAGGTACGTGTGGTAGAAGACGTACTTCCCGGCCCCGAACGGATCCGTGTCCGCGTGCGGCCACCACGACCGGGCGTTGTTCGCCTTGTCGCTGCATCGCGGACCGAACACGTCGTTGAGGCCCGCGAGGCCGCTCGGGCGCGGCGGGACTCCCGCATCCGAGTGGTCGTGCGTCCAATCGGACAGATGGCCCGCGAGCGCAGAGGACGCAGCGAACGACGTGATCGAGAGGACCACGGTCAGCGTGACCGATACGGCTCGAGCTCTGCCGAGAGAGCGTGTCACGACATCCCCTCCTTCTCCATCGCGGGGGAGGAGGGAGGACGGGCGACGCTATCCCATGCGCGAGCGCGATACCGTGACGCACCTCACGACGTGTTGCCGGCTATCCGCGGGCGGAGATGAGGTGCCCGTCGAACCACGCCTGCGTCCGGACGATCGCATCCAGAGCGTGGGCGCGCTCCATCGGTACGTGCCCCTCGCGTGGGTAGACCACGAGCTCCACCTCGGTGCCCGAGGAGGCGATCGCATGGAACAGCTCCTCGGCCTGCCCGACGGGTGTGCAGCGATCCTCCGCCCCCTGGATGATCAGCGTCGGCGTGGTGCACCGCTGCGCGTACGTGACCGGTGACCGCTCCAGGTACTGGCTGTT
>DATFGG010000002.1:0-4840 GCA_035249665.1 Actinomycetota bacterium
ATGGACGCCGTGGTACGCGTGGGACGTCCGGTACAGGTGCGTGTACCACGGGTCGGTCGCGTACCGCTCCTCGTACTTCGACTCGATCGTCGCCGGATCGGTCGTCTCGGCGAGGACCTCCTCGAAGAAGTCGATGTAGGAAGGGTGGTGGATCTGGTGGAACTCCCAGGGGACCGGGTGATACAGGATCACCACGCCGCCCGGCTTCACGAGCGGCATGTTCCGGTACATGTTGAAGAGGTAGCCGAGCCCGAGGCAGTGCACGAGGATGGGGTTCAGGATCGAGTTCACGTTGTACGGGCCGAGGTAGGGCAGGCCGAGCACCAGGACGTCGGACTGCCCCCGTACCTCGACCAGCTGCTGCCGGTGGAGGTTCTCGAGCGTCCGTTCGTGGACGGCCTCCACCTCACCGGCGTTGATGCCGGTGATCCGGTAGGGAGCCTCGACCCGTCGGAAGAACTCCCGACGCACCCGCGGAGGCGCCATCTGGTTCGCCTTCCGCGCGGCCACCATCAATCCCTGGTCGTACGCGGACCACTCCCACTCGCGCTTGTTCAGGAATCCGATGTTCTTCGGGAAGGTCTCGGAGTTCACGGTCGTCTCGATCTGGAACACCTTCGGCCCTTCCGCGGCGATCAGCCTGCCCATCCGCGTCGCGGAGTCGGCGATCGCGCTGTGCCCCGGGCGGGTGTCCATGTAGGAGCGCGAGTGCATCATCGTCTCGACGTTGTGGTGGTGCTTGAGGGAGCGGTAACCGGCCAGTCCGATCGCGACCGACTTGTGCCCACCGTCCATCGCCACGAGGTTCACGTTGACGTAGACGAGGAGGTCGGACTCCGCGGCCCGCTTCGAGATCTCGACCACCTCGTGCTGATCCGTCGTGCCGACCTCCGTCAGCGCGTCCTTGTCCTCGCCGTCGAAATTGAAGAGATCCTTCGGCCAGAAGGAGCGGAACACACGCTCGCCGACCATGCGACGGATCTCGTCGGCCGTCATCCGCCGGTGGAGAGCGGTGGCCACGACGATCTGGACGTCCTCGACGCCCTTGCGCGCCGCGAGCTCGATCACCTGCTCGAGGATCCGCTGTCGGATGTCGGGCAGGGTCATCGGCGGGAGCGGGATCGAGATGTCGTCCACCGCGATCGTGAGCTTCATCCCCGCCTTCAGGAGCTCGGGCAACGGCTCGGCATCCCCCACGGGGTGCAGCAGCGCGTGGCGGATCGCCGCGTTCACGTCCCGGATCCCGGGCAACGGGTCGGGTGGGTACACCACGCGCGTTCCAAGGGGGAACTTCTGCAGGCGGAAGCCCTCCCCCTCGTGGACGAGCAGGGGCGGTGTCCGCTCGTCCACCTCCAACACGAATCCTGGTCTGGGCATCTGTCGTCGTCTCCTCTGTCTTGTTCCTGTTCTCTAGGTCTGCGGCGCGAACGCCACCTTGAACGTGCCGAGCGAGCCCGCGGCCATCGCGTGGTCGAGGGCGTCCCGCCACCGATCCAGCGGATACGTGGCGCCGACGAGCTGCTCGAGGATCGGCAGGTTCGAGGCGAGCTCGATCGCCATCTCGAACGTCGGGCGAGTGACACCCTTGCCGAGGTCTTCCACGCCCGACGTGTAGGCCCCGGCGAGCTCCAGCTCGCGGAACCACAGGGGCGTCAGGTCGGCGCCGCCGCCGGGGATGCCGGAGACGACGATGCGACCGCCCGCCTTCGTCGTGCGGAGCGCGAGATCGAGCGCGCTGCTCGACCCCGTGCACTCGATCGCCACGTCGACACCGCCGAGCAGGAACTCCATGCCGCGCTCCGGCGTGAGCTTCACGGCGTGATCCGTCCGGCGCACGGCCTTCACGGCGTGCTCCGGCCGGACGACGTCGTCGGCGCCGGCCATCGAGGCCGCGGCGCGCTGACCTCGGTGCTTCGCCGACACGATCACGTGATCCGCCTTCGTGAACGCCTTGATCGCGATCAGCGTCAGGATGCCGACCGTGCCGGCGCCGACGACGTGGACCGTCCCCCCCGCAGGGATCCTCGCGCGGAACGCGGCGTGGATCGCGCACGCGAGCGGCTCGATCAGCACCGCCGTCTCGTCCCCCATCCCCTCGGGCACCGGCCAGAGCTGGGAACGGTGGGCGACCATCAGACGGCTCCACCCCCCGCCGGTTTCCGAGCAGTACCCGGTCTGGAGCCCCGCCTTCAGATGGCCGACGGTGACGCGGTCGCAGCGGCCTACATGACCTGCCGTGCAATGCTCGCACGGTGGGTCCTCTCCCCGGGCCGCGCACCCGAGGACACTCGAGATCACGACCCGCTGACCGGCTTCCAGGTCGTCGCACTCGTCCAGGAGCTCACCGACGACCTCGTGTCCGGGCACGAACGGGAGCGACACGAGCGGCGAGAAGTAGAACGATGAGCGCCCGGCGATCGTGGAGAGGTCGCTGCCGCAGATGCCGGACAGGTGCGGTTTGACGCGCGCCCACCCTTCGCGGATCGGCTCCGGATCCTTCTGGGTCACGAGCCGGAGCGGCGCGAGCCCGGCCGTCACGAGGCCGGGCACCTTCGAGCCGATCGTGCGCGCCCCGAGGTACTTCGGTGCGGACCGGTAGTACTCGAGCGCCAGCGCCACCGCCCTACCTCCTCGCCGGCTTCGGGAATCGGACGCGTGGCATGCCCTTCGACATCGCCCACTCCTCGATCGGCCACCTGCGCCGGCGCGCGTACCGGTACAGGTGCGAGTCGGGCGACACGGCGACGGGGTTCCCCACCGCGCGGAGCAGGGGCAGATCGGAGTAGGAGTCGGCGTACGCGTAGGAGGTCTTCAGGTCGACACCGTCACCGGCCGCGTAGCGGCGGAGCCAGGCTGCCCGTGCCTCGCCGACCAGCGGCGGGGTGGACATGAACCCGGTGTAGCGCCCCTCCGCGTCCACTTGGAGATCGGCCCCGATCACAACATCGAACAGCGGCTGCAGCGGGCGGAGGAACGCGTTCGCGGCGGCGGTCAGCAGGAGCGTCCGGTGCCCGGCGGCTCGGTGCTCGCGGATCCGGCGGATCGCCCCGGGGCTCGCCTTCTGGAGCATGAACTCGCCGACGTGACGATCGACGAGCCGCTCGAGCCCCTCGACGGACGCGCCCTCGTACCGCCGGAAGAACGTCCGCAGGAAGTCCCCGCGATCACGGCGGTCGATCGCCAGGTACCGAGGGATCCTGCCGAAGACGCTCACCAGCTCCGCCGGCCATCCGTCCGGTTCGAGGTCGGCCATCCTCGCCCACACGTAGGACTCCACGACGTTGGAGGAGATGATCGTGCCCTCCATGTCGAAGACCGCGAGCACCGGTTCCTCTCGTTCTCGGATCTTGACCGTGGGGCGAGCTCGGTCCTTCCGCGCGAGCTCACGGAGCGACTGGGTCACCGCGGGCGAATGGACGTCCTGGAGGTAGTGCTTCCAGTCGATCATCGCGGCGTCGAACGGGAAGCGGGCCCGATCCTCCGTCGAGAGGCTCCGGAAGAGCTGCATCGCCACGTCGTCGGTGTAGATCACCTCGGCCTCCGTGTAGGCGCCGTAGAGGTCGGAGTACCGCTTCACGAAGTCGACGCGGGCCTTGTCCCGATCCACGCGACGGACGGCGTCCCGCATCCCCTTCGACTTGGGGAGATGGGTGACGACCTGCTCCGCGACGTCGGTCAGTCGCTCCGCCCGACGGAGCATCTTCTCCACGGTCACGTTCCCCGGGAACGTCCACTCCGGGACCTTGTGCTCGCCTCGGCCCCGCTCGGGGAGCGGATGCGCCTCGAAGTACTCCCGGACGAGCGCGTAGAGCTGATGGAACTGGAGCGGGTTCCGATCGCCCGAGGACACATGGTAGTGGGCAGGCTCTCCCGGCGCAGGAGGTGTCGCGGCCACCGCGAGGATCGCGTTCACCACGAAGTCGACCGGGATGATATCGACGATCCCCTCCGGGATGCCGGGGAACTCCGGGATCTGGCCGAGCCCGTACGCCCGGATGATCGGATCCGCCATCTTGAAGCCGTCGATCCATCCCGGCGCCGGGTGCAGGAGCGCGGATTCGATGATCGACGGCCGCACGATCGACAACGGAAGCTGCTCGGCGGCGGCGAGTTCCTCAACCGCGCGCTCGCCCATCGCCTTCGTGAACGTGTACACGTCCGGCCAGCCGAGCGACCGCGCGCGCTGCCGCCCGTATTCGACGAGCCGCTTGGTCATCCACTCCTTGCGTCGCTGCTCGGCGTCGTCCGCGACGGTCGTCGGCCCCGCACGCGAGTGCTCCTTGGACGCATCCTCGAGGAAGCGCTCGAGGAGCTCGGGCTTCCGCGAGGCTGCTTCCACGTCGCGGCGGGCCGACATCGCCAGGTCGGCTTCGAGCCGCCAGTCCACGCGATGGTCCAGCGTGCGTTCGGGGATCACCCCCTTCTGCACCCCGGCCACGTACGCCGTCGAGACGTGGACGAGCGCCGGTCGGGATCCTCCGTCGAGCACTGCGCCGTAGAGGTTCATCGCGCCCAGCAGGTTCGTCTGGAATCCCTCGTCGATGGGCGGGTCGAACGAGACCGTCGCGGCGGAGTGGATCACGACGTCGATGGCTCCCGGCAGATCCGGCCGGCCGCGAGAGAAGTCCCCGTCGACCACCTCGATCCGCTCGTCCAGGAGGCGGAGGAGGGCGTCGTCCGAGCCCAGGGACTTGCGGAGCCTGTCGAACGAGGGCTTCCTGGTCAGGTAGTGAACGCGCTCTACGGAGGAGGCCCCCGTCTGGGACCTGACCAGCAGCACCACCGTCGTCTCCGGGAAGTCGGCGAGCAGTCGCTCGAGCACGACCTGCCCCAGGAAACC
>DATFGG010000003.1:0-8628 GCA_035249665.1 Actinomycetota bacterium
CTGATCCCGCCTCCCGAGTCCGGTCTGCTCCTCGCGAACGCGGGGATGAACCAGTTCATCCCGATCTTCCTGGGACAAGCCCAGCCGGAGTACCCGCGCGCCGTCACCGTCCAGAAGGTGATGCGCACGAACGACATCGAGAACGTCGGCACGGATGCCCGGCACCTCACGTTCTTCGAGATGCTCGGCAACTTCTCGTTCGGCGACTACTTCAAGGCCGACGCGATCGCTTGGGCGCACCAGCTCGTCACCGAGGGATACGGGATCGACCACGACCGGCTCTGGGTGACGGTGTACGAGGAGGACGACGAGGCTGTGCAAGGCTGGGTCGACGGCGTGGGCCTGTCCCCCGACCGCATCGTCCGGCGGGGGATGACGGATGCGGAGGGCGAGCTCGCGAACTATTGGCACACCCACGCGGCCGGCCCGGGCGGTCCCTGCAGCGAGATCTTCGTCGACCGCGGCGCGAAGTACGGGCCCGAGGGCGGCCCGGACGTCGACGAGGAGCGGTTCATGGAGATCTGGAACCTGGTCTTCATCCAGGATCGGATCGACGAGAAGCTCCGGTACGTCGGGCCCCTCCCCGCGAAGAACGTCGACACGGGGTCCTCGCTGGAACGCGTGGCGGTGGTGCTCCAGAACGTGGACAGCGTCTTCGAGACCGACCTGTTCCGGCCGTTGCTGGAGGTGGCGGAGTCCCTGTCGGGCCGCACGCACGGCCAGGACCCACACGACGACATGTCGCTGAAGATCATCGCCGAACACGGCCGGGCCACCGCGTTCCTGATCGCGGACGGTGTGCAGCCGTCGAACGAGGGTCGGGGATACGTCCTGCGGCGGATGCTCCGCCGGATGGTGTCGCACGCGCGGGCGCTCGGGATCGAGCGCGCCGTCATGGATCCGATCATCGACGTCGTGGTTGCGCGGTTCGGCGACGCGTACACGTCGCTCCGGGACAACGAAGCCTTCGTGCGGCAGGTGGCGGGGTCAGAGGAGGGGCGGTTCGCGGGAACGCTCCGGCAGGGGCTCGTCCTGTTCGACGAGGCCAAGGGAAGAGCCCGCGACGGGCGGGTCACGGGTGACGATGCCTTCAAGCTCTCCGACACGTTCGGGTTCCCTCTGCAGCTCACGGAGGAGCTCGCGGCGGAGGCGGGCCTGTCCGTCGACGTCGATCGGTTCGCGGCGCTGCTGGAGGAACAGCGTGATCGGGCGCGGCGCGCCGCCAAGAAGGTGCCGATCGGCCTCGACGCCGGGGCCACCCCTCCCACCACGTTCGTGGGCTACGAGACCCTCGAGTCCGATGCCACGGTCGCGACGCTCCTCGATACCGAGTTCCGCGAGATGTCCGTGGCCGAGGAGGGTCAGGATGTCCGGATCTTCCTCGACCGCACTCCGTTCTACGCGGAGGGGGGCGGCCAGGTGGGCGATCGCGGCCTGATCCGGACGCCCTCGGGCGTGATCAGGGTCGACGACACCGTGCCCGCGGGCGATCGCTCGATCCTGCACATGGGGGTGGTGGGATCGGGCGAGGTCCGGGCGGGCGCGGAGGCGCACGCCGAGGTCGACGCCGATCGTCGCGAGGCGACCGCCCGAGCGCACACCTCCACGCACATCGTCCACGCCACGCTCCGCGAGCTGCTCGGAGACCACGCTCGCCAGGCGGGCTCGCTCGTCGAGCCGGGCCGCCTCCGCTTCGACTTCCCGAATCCCTCGGCGGTCTCGTCGGAGCAGCTCGATGACGCCGAGCTGATCGCGAACCGCCGGCTGGCCGCGGACGACGCTCCGAGAGATTTCGAGACCTCGATGGAGGAGGCGGAGCGCCTCGGCGCCGTGATGCTCTTCGGAGAGAAGTACGGCGACGTCGTCCGCGTGGTTGAGATCGGGGAGTACTCGCGCGAGCTCTGCGGCGGCACCCATGTTCCGCGGACGGGGCACATCGGGGTGATCCGGTTCCTCCATGAGGGATCCATCGGCGCCGGGATGCGCCGCGTCGAGGCGCTCGTCGGGCCGGACGCCCTCCGTGAGATCAACGCCGAACGCGCGCTCCTGCACGATCTGGTGGAGGCGATCGGTAGCACCGATCCGCGGAGCGCGATCGACCACGCCCGGAAGGTCATCGAGGAGAACAAGCGGCTCCGGAGCACGCTGGGCGCGCTCCAGAAGGGAGACCGGGACGCGGTCATCGCCACCCTCGTGGACGGCGTGCTGGAGGTCGACGGCCTCGGCCTCGTCGTCTCGGAGGTGGCGGGGGAGGATGCGAGCGGCCTCCGGGACCTCGCGCAGAAGATCCGCGACCGGTTCCAGGGCCGCGCGGTCGCCGTCGTGCTCGGGGGGGGGCCCGACGGGAAGGCCCAGTTGGTGGCGGCGTCGACGCCCGAGGCCGTCGCCAGGGGTGTCACGGCGCCCGAGCTGCTCCGGGAAGCGGCGGCCGTCATCGGCGGCGGAGCCGGCGGCAAGGACATCCTGGCGATGGCCGGAGGCCGGGACGTTTCCGCCGTCGGCCGAGCGCTCGGCGGTATCCCCGCGCGCGTCCGGGAGCTCCTCGCGGCCACCTCGTGACCGCACCCGGGCCGGTCCTCGGGCTCGATCTGGGCGACGCCCGGATCGGGGTGGCGATCTCCGATCCCGAACGGCGGGTCGCGGTACCGGTGGGCACCGTGCGCGTCGGGCGACCGCCCGGTGAGCTGCTCGCGATCGCCGACTTGGTGCGGGAGCGAGCGGTGTCGCTGGTCGTGATCGGCCTCCCGCTCTCCCTCAGGGGCGAGCACGGGGCTCGGGCCGGGCACGCGGATGCGTTCGCGGACGCGCTCGGGGGTGTCGTGGAGGTTCCTATCGAGCTGCAGGACGAGCGATTGTCGACCGTGGAGGCTGAGCGGGCGCTCGCCGCCGCGGGAACCCCTGGGCGGGGGCGCCGCCGCGTGGTCGACGCCGCCGCGGCCACCGTGATCCTCCAGGCGTGGCTGGACGCGCGGGGGCACCACGGCTGAAGACGGGAGGCCCGGTATCCTCGCGGTCATGTCGGCGGACCCGAGCCTCCGGCGCGCGGGGCGAGGCAGCCGTCCCCCCCGGCTGTCCCTCGTCGTCGCCTTCCTCCTGTTCCTCGGCGTCGTGGGTGCCGGCGCGTGGGCACTGAACCACTACCGGACCTGCCAGGAGCCCCCGCCCGGTCCGAAGCGAGCCGTCACGTTCACCGTCGAGGAGGACACCGCCGCGCAAGAGGTCATGGAGGGGCTCCACGACGAGGGAGTGATCGCATGCGGGGGGTTCGTCGGGAACCTTCTCCTCCGAGGCACCGGCAAGGCCGACCAGATCCGCGCGGGCTCCTTCGAGCTCACGACCGGGATGACGCTCGATGCGGCGCTCGACGTCCTCACGACGCCGCCGCCCGAGGTGCCCACCGTCGAGCTCGTGATCCCGGAAGGGTTCCGTCTCACGCAGATCGCGGAACGCGTCCAGAACGATCTCGGGATCTCGGCGAAGCGATTCCTGAAGGAGGTGGAGAGCGGGCGCTACGTCCTCCCGCCATACCTCCCTGCCGGATCGGCGACGCCCGAGGGGTTCCTCTTCCCCAAGAGCTACGAGTTCATCGAGGAGGGGCTGTCCGCTCGCGTCGTGGCGCAGGAGCTCCTCGACCAGTTCGCGACCGAGGCGGACACCCTGCCGTTCGACCGGACCGAGCAGCTCGGGGTGTCCCCGTACGAGCTTGTGATCATCGCGTCGATGATCGAGGAAGAGGCCCGGGTCGACCGGGACCGGAGGTTGATCGCCGGCGTGATCTACAACCGCCTGCGCATCGGGATGGCGCTCGGGATCGACGCCACCCTCCTGTACGACGATCCCACGCCCGACGGGGAGCTCTCGTCGGACGATCTCGCCTACGACACCCCTTACAACACCCGGATCAACGGCGGGCTCCCACCCACGCCGATCGCCAGCCCCGGCGAGAAGTCGCTCCAGGCGGCCCTCGACCCGGCGGACACGGACTTCCTCTACTACGTGCTCTGCGGAGCGGACGGTCACCACAAGTTCGCGCTCACGCTCGGCGAGCACAACCGGAACGTCGATGCGTGCCTCGGCTGAGGCCGGGATCGGCGGGGCCACACACGTCGCCGGGATCGTCGGGTGGCCGGTGGAGCACAGCCTGTCGCCATCGATCCACAACGCGGCCTTCGCCGCGGCCGGGCTCGATTGGGCCTACGTGCCGCTGCCCGTGCCTCCGGAGAGGCTCTCAGAGGCCCTGGCCGGCCTCGCCCCGCTCGGCTTCCGGGGGGTCAACGTCACGATGCCGCACAAGACCGAGACCGCAGAGCTGCTCGAGGAGCTGTCGGAGGACGCGCGGCTCCTGCGGGCGGTCAATACGATCGTGGTGCGCGGTGACGTGCTCGAGGGCCACAACACCGACGCGCCCGGCTTCGGACGGTTCCTCCGTCGAGACGCGGGATCCGATCCGGCGGGTGCCGATGCCCTGATCTACGGCGCGGGCGGGGCCGCCCGAGCCTGCGCACTCGCCCTCGCCCGAGCGGGCGTCGGAAGGATCACCGTAGCGGCACGTGACGAGGCCCGGGCGGCGGCGCTCGTGTCGATCGTCGAGGCGGCGGGCGTTCCGGTCGTCGTGGTGCGCCCGGGAGATGTGGAGGGCTCGGTCGCCGACCTCGTCGTGAACGCCACGCCGGTCGGCGCACCCGGGGCGGAGCCGGCCCATCCCGCCCTGCCTCGGCTGGGTCCCGGCGTCCTCGTGGTGGACCTCCTCTACGACCCACCGACCACCGACCTCCTGCGACGGGCCCGAGAGGCGGGGGCGACCGCGGTCGGCGGCCTCGGTCACCTCCTCGAGCAGGCGGCGCTGTCCTTCGAGCTGTGGACCGGCACGCCCGCTCCCCTGGACGCGATGTCGGCGGCCGCCGTCTCGCTCCTCGCTGACCGATAGCCCCCGCGCCGTTCAAGCGCGTTCGCCGCGCGGTCGATGCCTCCGAGGAGGGATGAGCGACTACTCGGCACTCGCACAGCGGGTCTCGTTGAGCATCGCGGGGATCCGCGGCTGTCTGATGCTGTCTCGCGACGGCTTGATCCTCGGTGCCCATCCCGAGGGTGAGCCCGAAGCGGATCTGCGGACCGCGTGGGTGCGCTTCGCGGGGGTCGGTGATCCCGAGCGCTCCTACGTCGAGTTCCCCGACCAGATCTGGGCGTTCGTCCGACGCGGCTCGTATGCAGCCTTCGCGGTGGCCGAGGTCGGCGTCCGGCCAGGCGTGCTCGTCGACACGCTCGAGCAAGCCCTCCTCTTCGCCGAGCAGGAGCGGGTGGTCGACCGAGAGGCGATGCGCCTGCCCGACGCACCCTCGGCTCCCTCGGGCAAGCCACGCACGAGCCTGCACATGCCGGACCGTCAGCCGACCTCCGAGCCCGAGCCGGCGATCGTCCGATCCGAGGCCGACGATGTCGCCGCGGCCGAGGCGCCACCCGCGGACGGAACCGCCTCGACGCCCACGCCGGAGGACGCGGACCCCCCGGCGCCGGAGCCCGACGCTCCGGCCGACAACGTCCCAGAGGCCCAGGAGGGCAAGGAAGAAGAGTCGGAGGTCGACCGGATCCTCCTCGCGAAAGAGTTCGCCGGCCTGCTTCAGGTCCCACGGGAGGATGACGAAGCAAGCAGGTAGCTGCATCTGCACCACCCATCCGGCGGAAGACCTAGAGCGGACAGACCGGCGATGACCACCGTGAAGCGGAAGTCGAAGCAACTCGGGCAGATCCTGATCGAGCTCGGATTGATCACCCCCGAACAGCTCGACGCGGCCCTGGCGGAGCACCAGAAGACCCCCAAGGCGCTCGGTCGCGTCCTGATCGACCTCGGGATGATCAAGGAGGCCGATCTCGTCCGCGCGCTCGCCGAGCAGGTCGGACTGGAGTTCGTCGATCTCAACGACACCCAGATCGACCCCGCCTCCACCGCCCTGCTGCCGGAAGCGCTCGCTCGCCGGTACCGAGCCCTCCCGATCGGCGAACGCGACGGGAAGCTCCTCGTCGCGATGTCGGATCCCGCCAACGTCTACGCGCTCGATGACATCCGCACGATCACGGGCCGCGAGGTCCAGCCGGTGGTTGCGACGTCCGCCGACGTGGAGCAGGCGATCCAGAAGTTCGCGGGCCTGGACTCCCAGGTCGAGCAGCTGGCCGCGGAGGCCGCGGAGGGCAGCGAGGGGGAGGAGCTCGACTTGGAGGCCGCCCTCGAGGACGCGCCCATCGTCAAGCTCGTCAACGCGATCATGACCCAGGCGGTCGCCGAGCGGGCGTCGGACGTCCACATCGAGCCGGGGGAGCGCGACGTGCGCATCCGCTTCCGGGTCGACGGCGTGCTCCACGAGCCCATGCGTCCGCAACCCAAGAACCTCCAGGGCGGGTTGATCTCCCGGCTCAAGGTGATGGCGGATCTGAACATCGCGGAGAAGCGCGTGCCGCAGGACGGCCGGATCTCGATGAAGGTCGGCACGCGGCAGCTCGACATGCGCGTGGCGACGCTCCCGACCGTGCACGGCGAGAAGGTCGTGATCCGCGTCCTCGACAAGAGCAACGCGATGCTGGACCTCGCCGACCTCGGGTTCCTGGAGGACTCCTACGATCGGTTCGCCACGGCGTTCTCGAAGCCGTACGGCGCGATCCTCGTGACGGGCCCGACGGGCTCGGGCAAGTCGACCACGATGTACTCGACGCTCAACATCCTGAACGAGGAGTCCAAGAACATCATCACGGTGGAGGACCCGGTCGAGTACCGGATGGCCGGCGTCAATCAGATCCAGGTCAATCCCAAGGCGGGGCTCACGTTCGCCTCGGCGCTGCGGTCGATCCTGCGCGCCGACCCCGACATCGTCCTGATCGGGGAGATCCGGGACAAGGAGACCGCCACGATCGCGATCGAGGCGGCCCTGACCGGTCACCTCGTGCTCTCCTCCTTGCACACGAACGACGCCCCATCGGCGATCAGCCGCCTCGTGGAGATGGACGTCGAGACGTTCCTGGTCGCGTCGTCGATCGACGCCGTCGTCGCCCAGCGTCTCGCGCGGATCCTCTGCGACAAGTGCAAGCAGCCGTACGCTCCGGACGAGACCGAGCTCCAGGCGGCCGGTTACGCGGAGGACTCGTGGGCGGACATCGGCGAGGTCTTCCGGGCACCCGACAACCGGATCGCGAAGAACGACTGCAAGGCCTGCTCCGGCACGGGCTACCGGGGCCGGATCGGGCTCTACGAGGTGATGCTCCGAAGCGAAGAGATCGAACGGCTCACGGTGGAGCGTGCATCTGCCGATGCAATCAGGACCGTCGCCATCCAACAGGGGATGACAACCCTGCGGGAGGACGGTCTGGCAAAGGTCCGAGCAGGGATCACATCGATCGAGGAAGTCGCGAGGGTGGTGAAGTGAGATGAGCTCAGTGGTCCAACAGGATGAGGACGTACAGATCCCCGTGCCGGAGTTGCTCGGCGCGCTTCTGGAGAAGGGGGGCTCCGACCTGCACCTCACGGCGGGTTCCCCGCCGATGGTGCGGGTCCACGGAGAGCTGGAGCCGGCGGGGGAGTACCCGTCGCTCACGCCGAGGGCCCTGCAGGGCATGGTCTACGCGATCTTGCCGCAGAAGCTCCGGGAACGGTTCGAGCAGGAGCTCGAGCTCGACATGTCGTACTCGCTGCCGGGACGATCCCGGTTCCGTGTCAACGTGTTCCAGCAGCGCGACGCCGTCGGCGCCGTGTTCCGCGTGATCCCGTTCGAGATCAAGAACATGGACGACCTCGGGATCCCCAACGTCGTCATGGACCTCGCTCGATTCCAGCGAGGCTTCGTCGTCGTGACCGGCCCCACGGGCTCGGGGAAGTCGACGACGCTCGCCGCGATGGTCGACATCGTGAACCGCGAGCGAGCCGGGCACATCATGACCGTCGAGGACCCGATCGAGTTCCTCCATCGCCACAAGACCTGCGTCGTCAACCAGCGCGAGGTGGGCGCCGACACCCACGGGTTCGCGCAGGCGCTCAAGCACGTGCTGCGGCAGGACCCCGACGTGATCCTCGTCGGTGAGATGCGGGACCTGGAGACGATCGGGACCGCGATCACCGCGGCCGAGACGGGTCACCTCGTCTTCGCCACGCTGCACACGCAGGATGCGCCCCAGACGATCGACCGCATCATCGACGTGTTCCCACCCCACCAGCAGCAGCAGGTGCGGGTCCAGCTCTCGACCACACTCCAGGGCGTGGTGACGCAGCAGCTCGTCCCCACCACGGACGGGCTCGGTCGTGTCGCCGCGGTCGAGGTGCTCGTGTGCACCCCTGCCGTCCGCAACCTGATCCGTGAGGGCAAGACCCACCAGATCTACTCGTCGATGCAGGCGGGCGGTCGCTACGGGATGCAGACGATGGACATGTCGCTCGCCCAGCACATCAAGGCGGGCAGGGTGTCCCAGCAGATCGCGTTCGAGCGCTGCCACGATCCCGAAGAGCTCCAGCGGCTCCTGGGCGGTTCGTTCTCGAGCGGTCCGTCCGACGGTTACGACAGCCCGGCCGCCTTCGGGTCCTCCTACGAGGGCTCCGGCGGCATGCTGATGGGAGGCTGAGATGGCAGATACCTTCCAGTACAAGGTTCG
>DATFGG010000004.1:0-5550 GCA_035249665.1 Actinomycetota bacterium
GCCAACCTCGAGTCGAGGATCAAGACGATGCAGATGGAGGGCAAGATCTTCGGTGTCCACATCCCGATGGAAGACGTGATGGAGATCAAGTCCGGGAAGAAGCAGGTCGTCAAGAAGAAGCAGTTCCCGGGCTATCTCCTCGTCCGCATGGTCTACGACAACGACTCCTGGTACGTCGTCCGCAACACGCCTGGCGTGACCGGCTTCGTGTCCGCCGGCACCGGAACGAAGCCCACGCCGCTGTCGAAGCACGAGGTCGACAAGATCCTGACCGTGAAGAAGGAGGAGGTCCGGCCGCAGGTCCGCCTCGGATTCGAGGAGGGCGACATCGTGCGGATCACGTCGGGGCCGTTCGCCGACTTCAACGGCACGATCAACGAGATCAACCCGGACCAGGCCAAGCTCAAGGTGCTGGTCAACATCTTCGACCGGGAGACTCCGGTCGAGCTCTCCTTCGACCAGGTGTCGAAGGTCTAGCGCTCTACCCTTAGACACGCGGGAGGCCCGACGGGCCGCTGGGACCGCAGGAGGTGGGAACGATGGCTCCGAAGAAGAAAGTGCTCGCGACCGCGAAGCTCCAGATCGTCGCCGCGCAGGCAACCCCGGCCCCTCCGGTGGGCACGGCCCTGGGTCAGCACGGCGTGAACATCATGGACTTCTGCAAGCAGTACAACGAAGCGACCCAGCAGTTCGCCGGACAGGTGATCCCCGTCGAGCTCACGATCTACGAGGATCGCTCGTTCACGTTCGTCCTCAAACAGCCGCCGGCCGCGGAGCTGATCCGCAAGGCGGCCGGGATCGAGAAGGGGTCCGGCGAGCCGAACCGTGAGAAGGTCGCCCGACTCTCCCGGCAGCAGGTGAAGGAGATCGCCGAGCGCAAGATGGTCGACCTGAACGCGAACGACATCGACAACGCGATGCGGATCATCGAGGGGACGGCACGCAGCATGGGCGTGGAGGTGGCCTCGTGAGCGCCAAGCCCGGGAAGCGCTACCGAGAGGCGGCCGATTCCTTCGATCGTGAGCAGCAGTACCTGCCGGCAGACGCGATCAGGATCCTGAAGTCGTTGCCGGGGGCGAAGTTCGACGAAACCATCGAGGTCGCCTTCCGGCTCGGCGTCGACCCTCGGAAGAACGACCAGGCGATCCGCGGCACCGTCGCGCTGCCCCACGGAACGGGCAAGTCGGTCCGCGTCGGCGTTTTCGCGGCGGGGGAGAAGGCGCGCGAGGCGCGGGATGCGGGAGCGGACGTCGTCGGTGGCGAGGAGCTGGTCGAGGAGGTCATGAAGGGGACGATCGACTTCGACGCGGCGGTCGCAACGCCGGACATGATGGCGTCGGTCGGAAAGGCGGGCCGGGTGCTGGGTCCGCGGGGACTGATGCCGAACCCGAAGACCGGCACCGTGACGAACGACATCGCGAAGGCCGTCGCCGACATCAAGGGAGGCAAGGTCGAGTACCGAGCCGACCGCACGGGCAACGTCCATCTGATCATCGGGAAGAAGTCGTTCGAGGAGCGCAACCTGCTCGAGAACTACCTCGTAGTCATCGATGAGCTCCTGAAGGCGAAGCCGTCCTCGGCCAAGGGCCGCTACATCAAGTCGCTGGCAGTTTCCTCGACGATGGGACCGAGCGTGCGGATCGACGCGTCCAAGCCCCGAGGCGTCCAGATGGCCGTCGCGGAGGGATAGTCGCCGAGAGCGCTGGTACCCTGAGCGCTGCCGCAGACAGCAGGGGCGCGTGAGCGCACAATCCCTATCGGGTACCTGCCGAGGCGACGATCTTGCGTGGCGGACACGCATCGTCGTCGGGGAAGGTCGCGCCGCGCGCGTCTCCGCTGTCTGCGGGGACGCGTTGTTCATACAGGAGGCGCGATGCCGAGTACCCAGAAGATCGAACGGGTCGCGGAGCTGAAGGAGCAGATCGAGAGCTCCTCGGCGCTGCTGCTCACCGACTATCGCGGACTCACCGTGTCCGAGATCACCGAGCTGCGCAAGTCCCTCGGTGAAGGGGGCGCGCGGTTCGCGGTCATCAAGAACACGTTGATGCGCCGGGCGCTCGAGGACACCGACGCCGCCGGGCTCGGATCGATGTTCGACGGGCCGAGCGCCGTGGCCTTCGTGCTCGAGGACCCGGTCGCGGCGGCCAAGAGCGTCACAGCCGCGGCGAAGAAGTTCCCCGCCCTCGTGCTGAAGGGCGGATTCGTGGAGGGGCGTGTCCTCTCGGCCGACGAGGCCAGATCGCTCGCCGAGCTCGAGTCCCGCGAGATGATGCTGTCCAAGGTCGCGGGGTTGATGAAGGGTGAGATGTCCCGCGCGGCCTCGATGTTCCAGGCAGCCCAGTCGCGCTTCCTGTCGTTGCTCGAAGCCTTCAAGGCGAAGCAGGCCGAAGCAGCACCGGAGGCCGAAGCACCAGAGGCCGAAGCAGCACCAGAGGCGAACGGAACGAACGACGAGGAAGGGGAGTGATCGTGGCGAAGTCGAAGATCGGAACGGAGGATCTCCTCGAGCAGTTCAAGGAGATGACGCTGCTCGAGCTGTCGGAGTTCATCAAGGCGTTCGAAGAGACGTTCGACGTCACCGCCGCCGCCGCGGCGCCGATGATGGTGGCGGCGCCGGGCGGTGCGGCCGGCGGTGACGGCGGCGCGGAGGAGGAGCAGTCGGAATTCGACGTGATCCTCACTGCCGCAGGGGACAAGAAGATCCAGGTGATCAAGGAAGTCCGGGCCCTCACGAGCCTCGGTCTCAAGGAGGCCAAGGATCTCGTCGACGGAGCGCCCAAGCCGGTCCTCGAGCGTGTCAACAAGGAGGCCGCCGACAAGGCGAAGGAGCAGCTCGAGGCGGCGGGCGGGAGCGTCGAGGTCAAGTAGATGACGCGACGAGCACCCGGGGTGACCGTGCGGCGGCAGAGCGGGTTCCCCTCCGGGCAACTCTTCTGCTAGCGTGCGAGAACGTTCTCACATGAGGGGGAGACAGGGCATGCGGGAGAGTGATGGGAAGCACTTCGGTCAGCGACTCCGTGAGTCACGGGTGGCAGCGGGGCTGAGCCAATCGGAGCTGGAAGACATCTCCGGCATCCCCAAGGCGCGACTCTCCCGCTACGAGAACGGTCACGTCGAGCCTTCCATCCAGACCCTCGCCCGGTTGTCGCGAGCCCTGAACGTCTCCGAGGCCTCACTGCTCGGCGATCAGCGGGCGGTCCTCGAGGACTTCTTCAACGTCCTCTACGACCGTGGCGTGCGCATCACGTCCAGCGAGCAGGGCGCGCGGATCGCCCACGCCATCGCGGACCTGCTCGGTGCCGTGAAGCCCGATCCGATCGTGGCGGATGACGTGCAGCTGACACGGGTACCCGACGCGGTCGATCACCCCGTCGCTGCTCCGATCCTCGGCTAGGGCTCACCGGCGCCGAATCGCAACTCGAGATCGAACGAGCCTCCCCGGACGCCGGTGAACGTCGCCCCGTCCGTCCTTCTCTGGAGTTCTCGAGAGATGGAGACGACGTTCGACCCGTCCGGGAGGACGATCCCGAGCTGGAACCGCACGCCGGACAGCGTCGGCTGCGGGAGGACCCTGAGCATCAGCTGGTCCACACCGTCGACCGTCCTGACCGCGTCCGGGACTTCGTACGTGACGGTGAGCGTCGCCGACTCGCCACCGCGAACGAGGATCGAACCGGTCACCGAGGTGAGCCCCAGGTCCGAGCCGATCTCGATCCGGCTGGGCCGACTCGTCTCCGCGGTGATCTTCTGCGCCCGCGCCGGCACGAAGAGGGTGACATCGGCCGCGAACGTGCCCACCGGGATCCCACCGACGGGGCGCCCGAGGAGGACCGACGGCGGATCCGTTCCCGCCTTGTTCTCGAACAGGATCTCTACGTCGACCGCCGCGGACCCGTCGCCCGTGATCCGGATCGACTGACGGACGGTGGTGTCCACGAGCGCACCCACGTGCGAGTTCCCGACAGCGCTCCAGGATGCGGCAACGGGGAGCACGCCGTCATCGGTCAGCCTGGCGCCGCCGTCGAGGCCGAGGCTACGGATGATGCGACGCTCGGCCCCCCCGGGGAGATAGATCGAAAGGTGCCCGTCGCGGGCGCCGGCGGCCGTCGCGAGGGCGAAGGATTCCACGCCTGGCCGACGATCGAGGAACGCCTCGAGGATCGTCGAGACCCGATCTGCGTGCAGCCGGGCCGAGCGGGCCGGTGCGGTCCCGAGGAAGGCCTCGATCTCCAGCGCTCTGGTAGTGGTCCGGTCGGAGAGGGGCTCGGGCGAACCCGGCGCTTCCACGTCCCCGATGGCCCATACGATGTCCTCGAGCGCCACCGCGTCGATCTGGATGACCCCGTCGAGATCGGTCAGACCGGACGTTTCGGCCGCCTCGAGCAGGGATCGCGCCGTCCTCCTCCAGTCGATCGAGCTCTCCGCCTCGATCAACTCGCTCGGTGCGGCGGCGATCGACTCGAGGGCGAGGGAGCCGTCTCCTGCGACCAGGACCCCGACCGTTGCGGGCGTGCCGCCGGCCGGGCGTGGGATCCCCAGCGTCGGGACGCAGACGAGGTACCGATGCTCCCCCCCGAACATCGCGACCGCGAGCCGCAGCGAGTCCCGGAATCGGATCGCGAGGTCGAGCCGGAGGGTGAGCCCGTCGACCGCGTCCCGATAGCCGGATGCGACGGGCCCGAGGAGTCCGTCGCCCCCCGCGTCCTCCAGCGCCCGGAGGGCGACATCGAGCCGTCGCGTCACCGCCTCCATGTCGGGGATCGCGTCCTCGAAGGCGTCGATGTCCACGCTCCCCGCGGCGGTGGAGGCGGGGATCCTGATGTCGGTCCACCCGAGCGTCCGAGCGACCCGGACCATCGCCGTGCCGGCCTCGGCCGTCGCGCGGGAGGCGTCGGCGACGGCCGCGGCCGCGTCGATGTTGTCGCCCGCGATGGGCAGGAGCCCGGCGATGCCCATGGAGGGGTGCCCCACCGCCCCCCGGGCTGCATCCGCCGCCCGGGCAGCGGCGTCGAAGTGTGGCCCCGCGGACCCCGGATCCCCGGTGACGATCGATTCGATCGCGATCGAGAGCTCCGACCGTGCAGCGGTCAGCCCGCGGACGAGGCTCCGTCCCGCCCAGATGCCGTCCAGGACGAGGAGCGCGGCGAACGTCGCAAGGCCGGCCAGGGCGCCGAGGGCAACCCGTCTCCCGCGGGTCCTCGGGCGCCGGGGGCCGGACGGGGTCGGCTCCGAGGCCATCGCCGCCGACCCTACCGCCGGCAGGCGCGGGACACCATCACTTACGCCGCCGGCCGGGGTCGGATGGCGTCCAGTGAAGGCCGTTCGGCGGCTTGACCCCCGCCCTCGAGGAGGCGTACCCTCGGGGGCAGCCGCCGTGACCGGGGCAGGCGCCGTTGACGGTGCCTGTTCCTCCTCGTAGACTGCTCGTTTGCCGTGCCGTCCACCGCGCTCTGCCGTGCGCTCTCGACGTCTCCCGGGAGGGGTTCTGCTTGCCTGACCAGCTCGTGCCTGTTCGGAATCGTGTCAGTTTCGCCAAGCTCGACGAGGTTC
>DATFGG010000005.1:0-2659 GCA_035249665.1 Actinomycetota bacterium
TGGCGCGCGTCGCCCGCGAGTGTGCGGAGGACCTCGCCGCCGACGGCATCGTCTACGCGGAGGTCCGCTACGCCCCGGAGCAACACCTCGAACGAGGTCTCTCGTTGGACGAAGTCGTCGATGCGGTGCAGCGCGGGTTCATCGAGGGCTCCGAGGCGACCGGGATCCGGATCGGCACCCTGCTCACGGCGATGCGCACGGCCGCGCGATCCCTCGAGATCGCGGAGCTCGCCGTCCGCTGGCGGGACCGCGGGGTGGTGGGCTTCGACATCGCGGGCGCGGAGGCCGGCTATCCGCCGACCCGCCACCTCGATGCGTTCGACCATGTCCGCCGCGCGAACTTCCACCTCACGATCCACGCGGGAGAGGCGTTCGGGCTGCCGTCGATCTGGGAGGCCCTGCAGCTGTGCGGCGCCGAGCGGCTCGGGCACGGGGTTCGCATCGTCGACGACATCGAGGTCGAGCCCGGCGGCGAGGCCCGGCTCGGACGCGTCGCCGATCTCGTCCGTGACCGGCGTGTGCCGCTCGAGCTGTGCCCAACCTCCAACGTCCACTCCGGAGCGGCGGCGTCGATCGGTGCGCACCCGATCGGGCTCCTGACGGATCTGAAGTTCCGCGTCACCGTGAACACCGACAACCGGCTGATGTCGGCGACGACCCTCTCGAACGAGTTCGCGCAGCTCGTCGAGGCCTTCGGGATCGGATGGGACCGGATCCGCCGGCTCACGATCAACGCGATGAAGTCGGCGTTCCTCCCCTTCGATGAGCGCGTCGCCTTCCTCGACGACGTGATCCGGCCGGCGTACCTCGAACACGACCGATGACGGCTGAACGGGACGCAACGGAGGACACCCCGGCGATCCGCGTGGTGGCCGCGTCGGGCGTGCCCTTCCGCGTGGTCCAGACGGAGCGGGCAGGGAGCGCCGAGGAGAGCGCCGAGCTCCAGGGTATCGAGCTGGGGCAGCTGATCCGGTCGATCGTCGTGCGCCGCGGCGCCGGCGACTACGTCTTCGTCCTCGTGCCCGGCGGACGGCAGATCGCCTGGACGCGGCTCCGGGCACACCTCGGTGTGAGCCGGCTCTCGTTGCCGGACCAGGACGAGGCCCGCGACGCGACCGGCTACGAGCGAGGAACGATCACCCCGTTCGCATCCTCGACGGCCTGGCCGGTCGTGGCCGATGCGACCCTCGTCGATCGCGCCGTGGTCGCCATCGGTGCGGGCGCACACGGCGTCAACCTCCACCTGGATCCGGCGGATCTGGTCCGCCTCGTGCGCGCCGACCTCGCCGACGTGACGAACCCCGCCGGCTGAGCGTCGAGCGGGTCAGGCGTGCGGCGCCGCGTGGGCGTCTGCCAGCACGAGCTGATCGGCTGCCGTCACGCGTCCGGCCGGGATGGACGTGTCGCCGGCCAGCAAGCGGGCCAGCGCGTCCGCCTTCGTGCGTCCTGCGACGATCCAGACGATCTCCCGTGCCCGATCGAGCACCGGATACGTCAGGGTCATCCGTCGGCGCCCGCGGAACGCTCCCGTCACCGCGACGTCCCGATCGCGCACCTCGAGGACGGGGTCGTCGGGGAGGAGCGAGGCCGTGTGGCCGTCGTCGCCGATCCCGAGGTGCACGAGGTCGAATCGTTCGGGCAACGACCGCCCGTACGCCGCCGCCGCGGAGTCCAGATCCTCCGCCTCCACCGGCATCGGACGCAGCGAGACCGCTCCGTCGCTCGACAGGGCCCGGCGGAGATGCGTGAGGTTCCGGTCGTCGTCCCCTGCGGGCGCGACCCGCTCGTCGACCTGGAAGGTGTGGGTCACGGACCACGGCAGCCCGAGCCGGCGGAACGTCGGAACGGGCGTCGCCCCACCGCTGGCCGCCCAGCGGAAGGTTCCGCGATCGGCCACCGCTCCCTCGGCGGCGGTCCCGATCACGGTCGCCGCCCGGGCCGCCAGCGTCTCAGCGTCCGGGAGCACCTCGAGGCGGATCATCGCTCCCGGTGCCCCCCGAATTCGAGACGCATCGCCGACAGGACCCGGTTCGCGAAGCTGCCGCGATCGCGCGACGAGAACCGAGCGAAGAGCGCGGCCGTGAGGACGTCGGCAGGCACGCCCTCCTCGATCGCAGCGATCGCGGCCCACCGCCCCTCGCCCGAGTCGGAGACCTGTCCCTCGAGGGCGTCGAGTCCGGGATCCTCGTGCAACGCGGCCGCCGTGAGGTCCAGGAGCCACGACGACACCACGCTCCCCCGGCGCCAGACCTCGGCCACCTCGGCCACATCGATCTCGTACCGGTAGGCCTCCGGATCTCGCAGAGGAGCGGTCTCCGAATCGGCTCGGGCGGCCGCTCCGCCCGCGTTCGCGTTGGCGAGGATGTTCAGCCCCTCGGCGTACGCCGCCATCAGGCCGTACTCGATGCCGTTGTGGACCATCTTCACGAAGTGCCCGGCGCCGACCGGGCCGCAGCGCAGGTAACCCCGCTCGGCCGGCGAGGGATCACCGTCGCGGCCTCGGGTCCGCGGGGCCGCATCCGCACCCGGCGCGAGCGATGCGAAGATGGGCTCCAGGTGCTCGAACACGTCCTCGTCCGCTCCCACCATCAGGCAGAAGCCGCGATGGATGCCGAAGAGTCCGCCGCTCGTGCCGCAGTCCACGAGATGGATCTCCCGT
>DATFGG010000006.1:0-14250 GCA_035249665.1 Actinomycetota bacterium
GCTGGATCGGTTCACCCACGCATCGACGGCAGAGCGCGCGACCGAAGAGCTTCGCCTCCTGCGACGTCAGCCCGTCCCGGGCGTAGATCCCCGCTCGATCGGTCCCCAGGACGTGCGCCAGGAGCCGCTCGGCGGTGGGAACCGAGCTCTCCACGCCGTGGCTCTCGAGGTATTCGGCCGCTCGGCGAACCACCTGCGTCGGGCGCACGTCACTCCTTCCCGTCCGGCCTTGGCCCGTCCGGCCTTGGCCCGTCCGGCCGGGCGTCGCCCGGATCGGCGAGCTGGGCAGACCGCTCCGAGGCCTGCAGCCGCTCCGTGAAGGTGTCGAGCTCGTCGCCGCCCGCGAGCACGTTCGCGAGTTGATGCGAGGTGTGCTTGATCCGATGGTCGGTGACCCTTCCTTCCGGGAAGTTGTAGGTCCGGATCTTCTCGGACCGTTCCCCGGTTCCCACCATCGAGCGGCGGGCCGCCGCTTCCTTCGCCTGCTGCTCGTCGAGGGCTTTCTGGTACAGACGCGCGCGCAGGTAGCGCATCGCCTTCTCCCGGTTCTGGAGCTGGGACCGCTCCTCCTGGACCTCGACCTTGATGCCCGTCGGCTTGTGCATGATCCGTACCGCCGAGTCGGTGGTGTTCACGGACTGCCCACCGGGCCCGCTCGACCGGTAGACGTCGATGTCCAGGTCCTCCGGACGGATGTCGACCTCCACCTCCTCTGCCTCGGGCATCACCGCGACGGTGGCTGTGGACGTATGGATCCGACCCTGCGACTCGGTCACCGGGACCCGCTGCACGCGATGGACGCCCGACTCGTGCTTCAGTCGGCCGTAGGCGTCGCGTCCTCGGATGCCCAGGACGATCTCTTTGTAGCCACCCATCTCCGCGGGAGCCGACGCGAGCACGTCCGTCTTCCATCGGCGCCGGTCCGCGAGGTGCCGGTACATCTCGGACAGATCGCCGGCCCAGAGCGCTGCCTCCTGGCCGCCCGCGCCCGCCCGGATCTCGAGGATCAGATCCTTGCCCTCGTTGGGATCTTTCGGAACGAGCAGCTCCTCGAGCCGGGAACGGAGCACCTCCGCCCGCTCGGCCACCGTGCGAGCCTCCTCTTCGAAGGCCTCCGCCATCTCTGCGTCGGTCTCCGCGGCGGCGAGCTCACGTGCTTCCGCGGCGTCCGCCGTCGCCTGCCGGAGTTCTCGATAGGGCCGGACGATCTGCTCGAGCTCGGCGAACTGCTGGCCCAACGTCCGCATCCGATCGTGATCGGTCGCCGCCTCGATCGTGGACATCTCGGCCTGGACCTGCTCGAAGCGGGCCTCGATCTCCTTCAGGCGGTCTTCGACGTCCATGCCG
This sequence comes from Actinomycetota bacterium, assembly GCA_035249665.1. GTDB lineage: Bacteria > Actinomycetota > UBA4738 > UBA4738 > HRBIN12 > JAJNBA01. The sequence goes on from DATFGG010000006.1 coordinate 1,348, forward strand.
CCGACGATTCTCCCAGGCGCCTTCGGGGCGCCCCGGGTCCGTTACTCGTCGCGCTCGTCGAAGTCCAGGTCGATCGCCGCGAGATCGGGGATCTCGATCGAGGGGTCCTTGTTGACCCAGAGGTCCTCGTAGCGCGGGTCCACGGGTGTCTCGCCCTCGTCGGCGTCGACGACCTTCGCATCGTCGTCCGCAGCGGCTTCGGCGATGGGCTGGACGAGGTCGGCATCCTCCGCCTCGGCTCTCGCGGCCTCCTCGATGGGCACCACCAGGTCCTCGGCGACGGTGAGCAGCTTGGAGCGCATCTCCTCCAACTGCCTGATGAGCTCGCGGCGGCGCTCGCCGAGACCCGCCAGCACCCGGCTCGATTCCGTTCGGGCCCGTTCCAGCAGATCCGTTCCCTCCTGCCGGGACTCCTCTGCGCGCGCCTGAGCGTCGACCCTGATCCGGTCGGCCTCGGTCCTCGCTTCGTCGAGTGCGAGCTCCGACTCGGACCGCGCGTTCTCGAGGATCCGCTCGGCCTCCCGATCCGCCAACTCGATCAGCGCGGCGAAGCGCTTCGACAGGGCGTCGTACGGGTCACCGGACTCGGATGACGCCGGTGGAGATGCCGACGGAGGCGTGGCCGTCGAGGCTCCGCCGCGTGCGGCCGCGGAACCGACCTCCAGACGGAGCTGGCCCAGCTCCCGTTCCAACGTCCCCACCTGCTTCGCGATCGACGTGAGGTAGGTACGCACCTGCTGCGGGTCGTAGCCTCGGCGCACCGTCGCGAACTCGCGTCTGCGGATCTGTTCCGCGCTCGGTAGCAGCGGCATGTCCAGGTCGCTGGTCGGCATGGGGAAAACCTCCCGGGTCATGGGGACCGCATCATCTTGGCGCACCGATCCGCGGATGCAACGACCTCCCCGAACTGGGCTGGAGATCGGCTACCGCTCGACCGCGGTGGCCTCCGCCTCCCGGCGGAGCAGCTCACGGAACGAGGTCACGGCCACCTCGATCTGCGAGGCATCCGGCTGCTGCGTCGTGATCTTCTGCAGCCAGATCCCCGGCGTCATCAGGATCCGCATGCCGAGCGACCCCGGATGCTTCGCACCGAGGCGGAGCGCCTCGTACGAGATCGCGGCGATGATCGGGATCGCGATGACGCGCGAGAGGATCCGCCACAGCAACGCCGGCGTGCCGAACAGAGTGAAGACGAAGATCGTGATGATCATCACGATGATGAGGAAGTTCGTGCCGCAACGGACGTGCTCCTTCGGGTACCGGTCGATCGCCTCGGTCTCGAGCTCCTCGCCGTGCTCGAACGCAGCGATCGTCTTGTGCTCGGCGCCGTGGTACTCGAAGACGCGATGGATGTCCTTCGTCCTGCCGATGAGGAAGAGGTAGGCGACGAACAACGCGACGCGGAAGAGCCCCTCGCCGATGAGTGTGAGGATGCCGGCGGACCCGGTGCGGTTCTCGAACCAGGCGAAGAGGGTCGTCGGGCCGATGATGAAGATGCCTACGAACAACGCGAGCGCCAGCACGACCGAGAAGATCACCTGCCGGGGGGTGAGGCGCTCCTCTTCTTCCAGTGACTGATTCGCGGAGATCATCAGCGCCCGCATGCCGATCGCGAGCGACTGACCGAGCACGATGATCCCCCGCAGGAACGGTTTCCCGAGGATCGGCACGCGGAGCACGATCGAATCGATCTCGTGCGACTCGATGTGGATCGAGGCGTCGGGCTTGCGGACGGCGATCGCCCAGAATCCGGCCCCGCGCATCATGACGCCCTCGACGACCGCCTGGCCGCCGTAGAGGTGGGTGCGCGGCGACGGGGGTCGGGGGAGTTCTGCCTCCGCCACGGTTCGGCTAGCCCTGCTGGGCCTGTTGGGCCGCCTGTGTCTTCGCGTACCGCCGCTGGAATCGCTCGACCCGGCCGCCCGCGTCCACGAACTTCTGCTTCCCCGTGTAGAACGGATGGCAGTTCGAGCACAGCTCCGCTCGGATCTCGCTGACGGTGGAGCGGGTCTGGAACGTGTTGCCGCACGAGCAATGCACGTTCGCGATCTGATAGTCGGGATGGATGCCCTGTTTCATGTTCTTCTCCTCTTCGCTCCTCCAGGGTAGCCGACGGCGACGACCTCTCGGTTCCCCGGCCGTTCGATCGGGTCGGTCGACGTGCCGGCTATCCCCCGGATGGTGCCTTCGCGATCTCCTTGAGGAACTGCTCGTTGGACTTGGTGGCCCTGACCTTGTCGACCAGGAGCTCGAGCGCGGCGCCCACATCGAGGGCGTGGAGCACGCGCCGAAGCTTGATCACCAGGGCCAGCTCCTCCGCGGGCATGAGCAGCTCTTCCTTGCGAGTCCCCGAGGCGTCCACGTTGATCGCCGGGAACAGCCGCTTCTCCGACAGTGAACGATCCAGACGGAGCTCCATGTTCCCGGTGCCCTTGAACTCCTCGAAGATGCCGTCGTCCATCCGGGAACCGGTCTCGACCAGCGCGCTCGCGATGATCGTGAGGGACCCGCCCTCCTCGATGTTGCGCGCCGCGCCGAAGAACCGGCGAGGCGGGTACAGGGCGCCCGAGTCGATACCGCCCGACAGGATCTTGCCCGACGAGGGCGCCGCCAGGTTGTAGGCCCGCGCCAGACGCGTGATCGAGTCGAGGATCACGGCAACGTCCTTGCCCGATTCGGCGAGGCGCCGCGACCGCTCGAGTACGAGCTCCGTGACCTGGATGTGCTGGTCCGTGGGCTTGTCGAACGTGGAGTACACGACCTCGGCGGCTTCGACCGTCCGCTGCCAGTCCGTGACCTCCTCGGGCCGTTCGTCCACGAGCAGGACGATCACGTGCGTGTCGGGGCTCGAGTTGATGATCCCGTTCGCGATCTGCTTGAGGACGGTGGTCTTCCCCGCCTTGGGCGGCGACACGACCATGCCTCGCTGTCCCTTGCCGATCGGAGCGATCATGTCGATGATCCGCTCCGTCACGGCCGTGGGGCCGGACTCGAGCCGGAATCGCTCGTCGGGGAACAGCGGTGTGAGCTTGTCGAAGTTCCTCCGCTCCTTCGACGCTTCCGGGTCCATGTCGTTGACCTTCTCGACCTCGAGGAGCGCCCAGTACTTCTCGTTGTCGCGCGGCTGGCGCACCTTGCCCGTCACGACGTCCCCCTTGCGGAGCTGGTGCTTGCGCACCTGGGACATCGAGACGTAGATGTCGTCGGGGCCCGGCAGGTATCCCGACGTGCGCATGAAGCCGTAGCCGTCGGGGAGCAGGTCGAGGATCCCGGAGGCCGAGGGAGCGGTCTTCAGCGCTTCGATGCGCTCCTGCTCCTCCCGTTCCCGGCGCTCCTCGCGCATCTGTCGACGCTCTTCCCGGGTGGGGCGACGACGACGGTTCCGCGGATCGCTCCGATCGCCCGAGTCCCCTCGCTCGTCACGATCGCCGCCCTGCGGCCGCGATCCACCACGCCCGCCCTGCTGCCGATCGTCCCTGGGACGGTCCTCACCGCCGGATCGCCGATCGTCTCGGCGCGGGGACTCGGTCTCGAGCGCAGTCGCCGAACGGTCGTTCCCGCCGTCCGTGGGCTGGGCCTCGTCTCCGTCGTCGCCGTCGTCTCGGTCATCGGCATCGCGCACACTCGCAGGAGCTCGCTCCATCGTCACGACGGTGCTTTCGAGGGAGGCGGAGGACTTCGCCTCACCGTTGTCGGGTCGCTCGCCGTTCGACGAGGCCTCGACGATCGCGTCGATGAGGCCCGCCTTGCGCAGGCGTTGGGTTCCTTCGATCCCCATCGTCTGTGCGATCTGCTGCAGCTCGGGGAGGAGCTTCCCCTCCAACGTGCTGCGGTCCATGGTTTCCATCGGTGCCCTGCCTTTCTTTCTCGCGAGGGCTTGGCTCGCTAGGGCTGTTGGTCTGTGTTGGTGTCGGGCCGGTCGGGTCCGTCCGCCGTGGGCTGATCGCCCCCGAGCGTTCGCCAGTCGGCGAGGAACCGCTCGAGCCCGGAGTCGGTCAAGGGGTGCTTCACGAGCTTCGTGAAGACGTCGTAGGGCATCGTCGCGATGTCCGCGCCCGCGAGCGCGGCATCCACGACGTGCATCGGATGACGGAGCGAGGCCGCGAGGACGTTCGAGGTGTAGCCCTGCACCGCGAAGATCTCGCAGATGTCGTGCAGCAGCTTCATCCCGTCCGCCCCGACGTCGTCGAGCCGCCCGAGGAACGGTGAGACGCAGTACGCGCCGATCTCGGCGGCGAGGATCGCCTGCGCCGGCGAGAAGACGAGCGTCACGTTCGTGCGGATCCCGTCGCCGCCGAGCCGCTTGCCGGTCTCGAGCCCCGCCGGGGTCATCGGGACCTTGACGACCGCGTTCGGCGCCATGCCGGCCAGCCGCAGTCCCTCCTCGTACATGGGGCCCGCCTCGAGTTCGGTGGTCTCGAGCGAGATATCGCCCTCGACCTCCGCGAGGATCTCCTTCCAGACCGCCTCGGGATCGCCGCCTTCCTTCACGACCAGCGTCGGGTTGGTGGTGACTCCGGACAGCACGCCCCAACGATTGATCTCGCGGATCTCCTCGATGTCGGCCGTGTCCAGGAACAGTCTCACGCCGTCCTCCCCTGTTGTCCGAGCTCCGCGTGCTGGGCGATCCTCGCCGTCGCGCGATCCATCACGAGGTCGAGCACGGCCGAGATCGCCTGGTCGAAGCTGTGGTTCGGCACGATCGGCACGCCGTGCGAGAGCGCCTGGCTCTTGATGTATCGCTGGAGCTTCCTGATGTTGCCGAAGTTGTTCGCGTACCGCTCGGCCGGCCGCACGCCCGTCTCCCTGGCGGCGAAGTGGTGCAGGTGTCGGCTCTCCTCTTCGACCTCAACGACCAACGGCACCGGCACGATGCGATCCCCGTGGGCGGCGGGGTCGAAGAACCCGGGGACGACGTGCACGCCTTCGATGACGATGCTCGTGCCGTCGGCGGCCGCCCGTGTGATCAACGCCTCGATCCCGACCGAGACCGCCGCCGTCTGCTCCCGGAACCCGGCGACGAGCGCGTCGGAACGACGGGTCGGTTCCCGGACGACCGTGTCCGTCTGGAACGAGGAGACATGGAGCGTCGGCATGAGCTCGGCGGAGAGCATCGAGCGCATCACCTCGCGGATCGAGCCGTCCGTGGCGACGACACGCACGATCCCGAGCCGGTGCGCCAGGTGCGTGGCGATCGTGGACTTCCCGACGCCGGTCGCTCCGCCGATCAGGATCACGAGCGGCACGTCCAGTCGCTCCACGTCCCGCCACCGGCCGAAGTTGGTGGCGTATCGATCACCCGCCAGCTCCTGGATGACCATGAGGGCGAGGTCCGAGAGCTCAGAGCTCGCGACCGAAGACCGTCCGGCGTCGAGCAAACGCAGTTCGATCGTCTCTGCCACCTCGTACGAGCGGTAGACCGACAATCCCGTGACCATGACCTGGGAGGCCATCAGTCCCTTCGAATAGGGAAGGCCGTCGCGATCGGAGATCGTGATGTGCGGTGTCTTGTCTCTCGTCATCGGTCTCTCATGAGGCGGGGCGGGTGCTGCCCCGGTCGAGTGCGAGGTCGATCACCCCGCCGAGCGCGGTGTCGAGGTCGACGGATCCCTCCGCAGCCTCTGCGCGATTGTCCACGAACACGACCTCCGCCCCCCGGTCGAGGGCCCTGGCAACCGCCGTGTCGACGGCCGCCGCCTTCAGCTCCGTGAGGAGGACGTCGTATCCCTGGGCGGCATCGAGGTCTTCGACCAAGCCGGCGCGATCCGCCAGCCGCGCGCTCCAACCTACGACGGTGCACCCGTGATCGGCTTCGAGACGTCTGATCGACTCCTCGACGACCGCAGGAGGTGCAGTCGTAGCGAAGAACGCTTCCTTGCCCCGGATCTCTTCCAGCGGCACCGGAACGAAGTCCGTCACGATGAACGCCGCATCGTTCAGGTAGCGCCGAACAGGGGAACGGAGCGCGGAAAGGTTTTCGGACCCGGATGGGTCGCTGCCCATGGTAACAACCACCAGGTCGGACCGCAAGAGGCGGTAGGGGCCCAGGTAGCCGTGCAGGTATTCCGGAGGGGCCGTGGCGGGCACCACGAGGACCGCTGCATCCCAAGGGACCGGCGGGATCGCGGACCCGGACCCCTCCACGATGACGATCCCGGGGTGGAGGGAGGCCGCCAGGTCGGCGGCCTCCCGGACGTTGGAGGTGTACGGCGCGCCGGCGAGCCCGCCGCCGGCGCGCCTCGCCCCCACGGTGGTCACGCCGGTGGTCACGGCGTCCTCCAGATAGTCGGAGGCGGCGTGCTCCCCCTCCGCCACGAGGCGGACGAGGTGAGCCAGATCGATCGAGCCGGCGGGAGCGAGGGTCGGCTCCGGCGGTCCGCCTCGGCCCATCGCCACGACGACCGGCTCGAGGCCGCGGCGAGCCGCCAGCCGGGCCACGGTCCCGGCGATCGCGGTCTTGCCGGTGCGCTTGCCCGTCCCGATCACCGCGAGGGTCGGGATCGAGAGCGGTGGGCCCTGCTCCGGAGGGTCGAGGCGGAAGTCCGCCCCGACGTAGGGGAGCCGCGCCGCCAGCGCGACCGAGGCGAGCTCCATCCGCTCCCGGTAGCCGAGCACGGGTTCGTCGGACAGGTCCAAGATCACCTCCGGCTCGAGGTCCGCGATCGCCTGTCGCAGCGCGACCATCCGATCCGCGGCCGCCAGCCGAACCGGGACGCCGAGATCCGGGAGCCCTCCCCCCGCCTGGAGCTTCTCGGTACCGCCCACGAGGACCGCGGCCACGACCTCGTGCCCGCGCTCCGCCGCGACGGCGAGCGCCGCACGCGTCACCGGGGGGTAGTGCTCACCGTCCACGAGGGCGAGCGTTCGCATGTGGGTCTCCTGGATGGATGGGTCGGATCCTGCGGTCAGTCGGCCGAAGCAGGAGCAGCCTGCGCGGACTCCTGTACGAGGTGTTCGTCCTCGCGCTGCATCTGCGTTCCCGTGGCGATGGCGACCCGCGCCATCTGCTGCCGCTCACCGAACGGGAACTTCCGGAAGATCGTGACCTCGCCGCGGTCGATCTCCAACACGTTGTAGCAGGGCTTCGTGTGTCCTCGCACCCGGAGGGAGGAGCACGTGCCGGCGCTGGCGAGATACATGTCCTCGAGCCGCCACACGTACGGAACGTGTTTGTGCCCCGCGAGGACCACGTTCACCCCCGATCGGACGAGGACCTCGAGCAGGTCCCCGGCGTCCATCACGGTGCTCCGCTCCCGGCCGGTGCCGGGGATCGGGATCAGATGGTGATGCAGGACGAAGATCTTGAGATCGGCAGGCTGTGCGAACTGCTCCCGGATCCAGGTGTAGTGGCTGCGTCCCACCATCCCTTCGTTCAGGTCCGGTTCGCTCGAGTCCACCCCCACGATCCGGATGCCCTCCACTGCCACGGACCAGTTGCGAGCACCGACCAGCTCCTCGAAATGCAGGTACCCGACGTTGCGGGAGTCGTGGTTCCCCGGGATCGTGTGGAGCGGCGCTTTGATCCGCTCCGCGTACGACAGCCACGCCTGGTACTCCTGTCGAAAGCCGTCGGTCGTCAGATCTCCGCTGCAGATCACGGCTGCGGGATCCAGCTCGTTGATCTCCTCGATCACGCGATGGAGCATGTTCGGCACGAAGTGGGGCGAACCCACGTGCGGGTCGGAGATGTGGGCGAGGATGACCACGTCGGCAGTGTAGGGGGCGGGGACGGCGGATGACGTCGCTCGCGATCCGCGCGCCGACGCGTGGGACGATGTCGGTCCGTGACCGTCCTGGACGTGGCCCTGCTGCTGTTGCTCGCACTGTCCGCTTGGGGCGGCTATCGGCGCGGCGCCCTCCTCCAGGTGGCGGGGCTCGCCGGCCTCGCCATCGGGTTCCTCGTCGGCATCCGGGTGGCTCCGCTCGTCGCCGATCTCGTCCGTTCCGACCTGGCCAAGGCAGGCGTCGAGCTCGGTACGGTGCTCGCTTTCGGGGCCGTGGGGGACGCCGTGGGGTCGGTCGTGGGCGCGAAGGTGCGTCGACGCGCGATCGGGGCGCGCTTCAAGAAGGCGGACGCGCTCGGCGGATCCGCTCTGTCCGTGAGCGCCCTCGTCCTGGCGATCTGGTTCCTGGGGATCAACCTCGCCGCGGGTCCGTTCCCCTCGGTCGCCCGAGCTCTGCAACGGTCGGCCGTCGTTCGAGCGGTCGATGCGGCCCTCCCGCCCCCTCCCGCCCTCGCGGCGCAGCTCGGCGCCGTCCTCGACGTGATCGGGTTCCCGGACATCTTCGCCGGGCTCCCCCCGCTTCCCGCCGAACCGGTCCGCCAGCCGACAGAGGGGCTCGCGGCCCGGGCGGCTCGGGACGCTCGCCCCTCGCTCGTGCTGATCTCCGGCCCGGCGTGCGATCAGATCCTGCAGGGAACCGGGTTCGTCGTCGCCGACGATCTGGTGCTGACGAACGCGCACGTGGTCGCCGGCGCGGCCCCGCGGGTCGAGTGGGATGGTCAGACGTTCGACGCCGTCCCGGTGCTCTTCGACGACGATCTCGACGCCGCGATCCTCCGCGTCGACGGCCTGGACGCGCCGCCGCTCACCCTCGAGCCGGAGGAGGTTGCGCGGGGGGCGGGCGGCGCCGTGCTCGGCTATCCGCACGGCAGGTACACGGAGCTCGGCGCGGCGGCTCGACGGGCGCTGGTTGCCGTGGGCCGCGACATCTACTCGGAGGACGAGATCCGCCGACGGGTGTACGAGCTCCAGGTCAGGGTGCGACCCGGGAACAGCGGCGGGCCGTTCGCGCTGCCGGGCGGCCGCGTGGCCGGACTCGTCTTCGGGGCCTCGCTCACGCACGAGGATCTCGGCTACGCGCTCACGTCTCCGCTGTTGATCCCCCTCGTCGATCGGGTTGAGGGCCGGGGCGCCGCCGTCAGCACAGGTCGTTGCGCCGCGTGACTCAGCCCTCGACGACGACCTCCACGCCCGTGGCGCGCACACCCGGCCGGATCACGCGCCAGCCGTCGGGCAGCTCGTCGTCGACGTGGCCGTCTCGCTCGAACACCAGGATCGACGGCCCGGCCCCGGAGAGGCAGGCGGCGAGCTGGCGGTGACGCAGGTCGCCGAGGAGCGTCGCGACCTCGGGGACCATCGCTCCGCGGACGCTCTCATGGAGACGATCGTGGAGGGCCACGAGCAGCAGATCCAGATCTCCCTCCGTGAGCGCCACGACGGCGAGCGCGGCGTGGCCGATGTTGAACACCGCATCCTGTCGATCGACCGTGGACGCGAGCGAGCTCCGAGCCTCCGCGGTCGGCAGTCGGAGCCGTTCCGGCACCAGCACCACCGGATCGATGGAGGGATGCGGGTCGACGCGATGGACGTATCCGGAGCCGGCCGCGAACACCGTGAGCCCCCCGTACGTCGCGGGAGCTGCGTTGTCCGGGTGCCCCTCGATCTCCGAGGCATAGGCGAACGTCGTGAAGGGATCGTCGAACCCCGCGGCGCCGAGCAGCGTCCTGGCGAGGACGACGCCTCCGACCGCGGCCGCCGACGACGAACCGAGACCCCGCTCCAACGGGATGCGATTCAGCCCGTGCAGACCGAAGGTGGGAACGTCGGCGCCGGGATGGATCCGCCGTTGCAGCTCGACGGTGTGGGCGATCGCGCGGCTGACCATGTCCGTGCCGTCGGTCGGGAGCTCGTCGGCGCCCTCGCCCTCCCACGTCACGCTCCGCTCGGCCTCGGTATCGACGATCACGTCGTTGCAGAGGTCGAGCGCGAGCCCGAAGCAGTCGAAGCCCGGGCCGAGGTTCGCCGAGGTGGCCGGCACCCGGACGGTGATCCGCACTACAGCCCCAGCTCGGCAGCCACCGCCGCGGGGTCGGCCGGGACGGTCTGCGGCTGCGGCGCCCCCGCGATCGCCCACTCCGGGTCCTTCAATCCATGGCCAGTGAGGACGCACACCACGGTCGCGTGGGCGGTGAGTTCACCCTCGGCGTGGAGGTGGAGGAGCCCGGCGACGCTCGCGGCCGATGCCGGCTCCGCGAAGAGCCCCTCCCGAGCCACCCGGCGATACGCCGCGAGGATCTCCCTGTCCGTCACGGCGAGGATCGCGCCCTCGGACTCCCTCGCCGCTGAGACGGCCTTCTCCCACGACGCAGGGTTCCCGATCCGGATCGCGGTGGCGATCGTCTGGGGGTCCTTCACCGGCTTCCCGAGCACGATCGGCGCCGCGCCCCGGGCTTGGAAGCCAAACAGCCGAGGCGGCTCGTGGATCACGCCGGCATCGAGGTACTCCGAGTAGCCGAGCCAGTGGCTCGAGATGTTCCCGGCGTTGCCCACGGGGACGAGGTGGAGGTCGGGCGCTCGCTCGAGCGCGTCGCAGATCTCGAAGGCCGCGGTCTTCTGTCCTTCGAGCCGGAACCGGTTCACGCTGTTCACGAGCGTGACCGGGTACCGATCGGCCAGGTCCTTGGCGAGCTCGAGCGCGGCGTCGAAGTTGCCGTCGACCTCGAGCACGCGAGCGCCGTGGGCGAGTGTCTGGGCCATCTTGCCGACCGCGATCTTCCCCTTCGGCACGAGGACCGCGCACGTCAGTCCGGCCTTCGCCGCGTACGCCGCCGCGCTCGCGCTCGTGTTGCCGGTCGACGCGCAGACGACGGCTTTCGCGCCCTCCTCGATCGCCTTCGATATCGCGAGCGTCATCCCGCGATCCTTGAACGATCCGGTCGGGTTCGCCCCGTCGTACTTCAGCCATACGTCGCAGCGGGTCTCGGTCGACAGCGTTTCGGACCGGACCAAGGGCGTTCCGCCCTCGCGGAGGGTGATCACGGGCGTGTCGGCCGTGATCGGCAGCCACTCGCGGTACTCCTCGACGATGCCGCGCCATTGCGGCGCCCCCGTGGCCGTCACTCCTCGCCTTCCACCCGGAGCACGCTCGCCACCGCGTGGACCGCATCCAGCTCACGCAGCTCACGCATCGTCTTCTGGAACGCGCCCTCCTGGGCCCGGTGCGTGATGAACGACAGGGTCGCTTCCTCACCCGTGCCCTCCTGCCAGACACGCTCCAGCGAGATGCCGTTGCGGCCGAACCGATCGGCGATCTCGGCCAGGACGCCCGGGCGATCGTCCACGCGGAGCTTCAGGTAGTACTGATCGTGTGTGTCGTCCATCGGCCGGACGCGTCGCGCGTTGGTCGAGCCGGAACCCGGTCCGCGCGCGCCCTGGAGCAGGTTCCTCGCGACGCTCACGAGATCGCCGACCACCGCGGTCGCCGTGGGATCGCCACCCGCGCCGGCGCCGTAGAACATCAGTTGCCCGATCTTCGGTCCCTCGACGAAGACCGCGTTCGAGGCGCCTCGGACCGAAGCGAGCGGGTGCACGTCGGGGATCATCGCCGGATGCACCCGGACCGCGATGGCCTCGTCGTCGAGCTCCGCGATCGCGAGCAGCTTGATCACGTAGCCGAGCCGTGCCGCGTCCTGGAAGTCCTGGGGGGTGACCGCCGAGATCCCCTCGCGGTAGACGTCGTCGGCCACGACCCGGGCGCCGAACGCGACCGAGGCGAGGATCGCGCATTTCGCCGCCGCGTCGTACCCCTCCACGTCGGCGGTCGGATCCGCTTCCGCGAATCCGAGTCGCTGCGCCTCGGCGACCGCCTCGTCCGCCGTCCATCCGTGTTCGGACATCTGGGTGAGGATGAAGTTCGTCGTTCCGTTCACGATGCCGAGGATCCGATCGACGCGCTCCCCCGCCAAGGACTCCCGGAGCGGCCGGATCAAGGGGATGCCGCCCGCCACGGCCGCCTCGAAGTAGAGATCGCCGCCTGCCTGCTCGACGGCGGTGAACAGCTCCTCGCCGTGCGACGCGAGGAGCTCCTTGTTCGCCGTGACGACGGACTTCCCGCTCGCGAGGGCGCGCACCAACAGTCCGCGGGCCGGCTCGACCCCGCCCATCAGCTCGCAGATGATGTCGATCGTCGGGTCGTCGACGACAGCGCCGGCGTCGTCGGTGAACATGTCCGCGGCGAGCGGCAGCCCTCGGTCACGGCCGGGATCACGCACCGCCACCCGGACGACCTCGAGGTGCACGCCGGCACGCCGCGCGACGTCATCGCCGTGCTCGTGGAGGAGCCGGATCACGGCGGCGCCCACGGTCCCGCCGCCGAGCAACCCGATGCGAACGGTGCGCGCGTCCCCCCTGTTCGCTTCCCGCGCGCTCACCCGTCGCCCCCGATCCAGGCCGCCATGAGTATCTCGTCCTCGTAACCGTAGGACTTGCGGGAGTGCCTCGCGAGCCGTCCCTCCTCGACGAAACCGACGCTCCGGTACAGACCGATCGCCGCCTCGTTGTGCGGGTAGACCGACAGCACGAGCTTCTCGACGCCGGCGCGCGTGGACCAGGCGATGGCTTCCTGCATCAGCCGCCGGCCGATCCCCCGCCCCCGGGCGTCGGCCGCGACGGCGATCGACAGCGACGCGACATGGTGGGTCACCGGATGCCGCTCGCGTTGGACGGTCACGTGGCCGACCAGGCGGCCGCCATCGACCGCGACGATGTCCGTCTCGAGCTCCGACCTCCCGCGGAACCGGCGGCGGTAGGCGAGAACGGAGGTGCGAACCTCCTCGGTGCGGACGAACCGCTCTTCGGCAACGATCGCCTTCCAGAACGCGAGGAACGCGCGCGCGTCGGTCGGTCTGGCATGCCGGATCTCGACGGTGTCCGGGTCGACACCCTCAGCCGTCATCGGCCGCACCGCGATCGGATCCCTCGGCATCGTCGAGACGGTCCATGCGTTCCGGGGCCGAGACGCCGACGAGATCGAGGAGGGTGCCGAGCACCTGCTTCGTGGCCGACGAGAGCCAGAGCCGGGCCTGTGTGAGCGGATCGTCGTCGGACACCACGCGGCACT
>DATFGG010000007.1:0-3774 GCA_035249665.1 Actinomycetota bacterium
GGTGGTCGCGTTCGAGGTCGACATGCCGCTCATGGACGGATCGCTGCCCTCGACCGGAGGGGTAGCGCTCGCCCAAGCATCCGCGATCGCCTGGCTCGCAGCCGTCGCAGCCGGTGTCGGAGTCGCCCTCGCGGGCGAGGCGCTCATGAGGGTCGCCCGCAGTCACACTCGTGATTAGGTCCCGAGCGGGCGGGGTAGGAAGCGGGTTGGAGGTGGTTCTTCGTGATGAGCCCATGGGCATATCCCGAGAATCGGTACTACTACGAGTGGTACGCCGAAGCATCAGGCGACGAGCGCTCGGACGGTGAGATCAAGCAGGATCTCCTGGATCAGATCCGCACCGGTCCCTACACCGACCAGTACGACATCGATGTGGACGTGAAGAAGGGCGTCGTGATCCTCACGGGCACCGCGGCGACCACCGTAGCGAAGCGCGCCGCAGGCGACGACGCGTGGGACACGCGGGGCGTGACCGACGTCAGCAACCAGATCCAGGTCCGGAGCACCATCCCGGTCGCCTGAGGTCTTCGGCGTACAGCAGAAGGCGGGCTCCCGAGGGAGCCCGCCTCACAGCTTTCCGGCAGGCGCTCTCTAGCCTCCGAGCGCGACGCCGGTGATCAGGTTGGAGTCGCGGAGCTTCCGGAGCGCCTCGCGCTCGATCAGCCGGACCCGCTCGCCGGAGAGCCCGAGCACCTTCCCGGTCTCCCGCAGCGACAGCGGCTGCCCGTTCTCGAGCCCGTACCGCAGCGCCACCACGTGCCGCTCGCGCTCGTCGAGCACCTTGTCGACCGCCCCACCGATCTCTTCCCGGAGCAGCTGGTCCTCGACCTCGGCGAAGCCTGCCTCGGAGTCGATCTCCTCGATCAGGTCACCGAGCTCGGTGTCCTCACCGACCGGCGACTGGAGGGACAGCGGCTCGCGCCGGCCCATCTCCGTGAGGTCGTCGATCTCGTCGACCGTGGTGTCCAACGCCTTCGCCAGCTCCTCGCGCGAGGGCTCGCGGCCCATCGACTGCGCGAACTGGAACCGCGTGCGGTTCAGCTTCCGGAGCCGGTCGTGGATGTGGACGGGCAGGCGGATCGAGCGCGAGCGGTCGGCGATCGCCCGGGTGATGCCCTGGCGGATCCACCACGTGGCGTAGGTCGAGAACTTGAAGCCCCGACGCCAGTCGAAGAGCTCCACGGCCCGCATGAGTCCGATGTTGCCCTCCTGGATCAGATCGAGCAGCGGCAGCCCCTGGCCCTGGTACTTCCGGGCCACCGAGACGACCAGGCGTAGGTTCGCCATGATGAAACGCTGTCGCGCGGCCTCAGCCGTCCGGATATCACGGCGGGCCTTCGCGATGCTCTTCTCGGACCGGAGACGGCCTGCACGGAGACGGTCCTCGGCCTCCTTCCCCGCCTCGATCGTCATGGCGAGCTCGACCTCTTCCTCCTTCGTGAGCAGCGGCTCGCGGGCCGCCGCCTCGAGGTAGAGGCGCAGATCATCAGCGTCGTCGGTCCCCAGGGGACGCGCCGGCTCAGGCAATTCTTCTCACTCTCCTCACTCGGTCCTGCTCACTGGGTTCGTACCCGGTCCGTGCGAGCCGTACCCGTCTCTGTTGTCCGTCCGAGCGACCGCGTAGGCAAAGTGAACTAGGCGTCCTCCCCGGTCGCTCGAAACCCATGGTAGGGGCCCCTCCCGTTCCTGTAAAGCCAGGCCCGTGTGGCGGTTCTGTGAACAATGATTGCCGCGCACGGCTTGCCGAGCTCGTCCAGTCTGGTTACCCGCAACGTGCAACGCCAAACGCCGCTCGGAGATTCCTCGGTCAGCACCAACCCTGACCTCGGGTCACGGTCCGAGTGCTCATCGGGGAGCCGGATACGCTTCAGCCGTGAACCTCCCGGAGCTCAGATCGGTCGACCTCGAGGGACCGGTGGCGTACCGAACGTGGGACGGGCCCGTCGATACGGCGTTCGTGCTCATCCACGGGCTCGGCGCCTCTCACCTCTCCTGGGTCCAGGTGGCGGAGGGCCTTTCCGGGCTGGGGCGCGTGATCGCGCTCGACCTGCCCGGGTTCGGCGCCTCGCCCCTGGCCGGTCGAGGGGCGGGATTGATGGACCAACGTCGGACGCTCTCGGATGTGCTCGATTGGGTCGGTGCTTCCCGGGTGGTCGTCTGTGGGAACTCGATGGGAGGAGCGACGTCGATCCTGCAGTCCGCGGTCGAGGCCTCCTCCGTGGACGGCATCGTGCTCACGAACAGCGTGTTCCCGTGGAGGCTCGGGGCCGTCCCGCATCCGCTGGTGCTGGCCGCCTTCGGGGTCTACGCGACGCCGCGGCTCGGTGAAGGGGCCGTGTCGTGGCGCATGCGCGAGATGGACCCCGATCAGCTGGTGCGCCTGAGCCTCCGGGTGCTCGCAGCGGACGCGCGATCGATCCCCGACGACGTCGTGCGGCTTCTGGTCGACCTCGCCTCCGAGCGACGGGACGATCCGGATGTCGCCCGTGCGTTCATCGACGCGGCCCGCTCGATGCTCCGGCTTGGGCGCCGCCCTCACGTGTCACGCCGTGCGTTGGAACACGTGTCGTGTCCGGTCCTGCTCATCCATGGCCGCCGGGACCGCTTGGTTCCCGCGGCGTTCGCCGAGGCCGAGCTGGCACGCCACCCCGCCTGGCGTGGACGATTCTTCAACGATCTCGGACACATCCCGCAGATGGAGGCTCCCGGACGGTGGCTCGCCGAGGTCGCCGACTGGTTCGCCGACACGTACCACTAGATGCCCGCGGCCTCGGCCAGACGGTCCACCTCGGACTCGACTCCGCGGGCGAGCACCCCGATGTCGGGGATCCGGTCCCAATCGGCGGTGAGACCGAACGCCATCGTGCCTGCGGCCGACGTGCAAGCCACCGACAGCCCGCAGTCCTCCTTGAGGTTCATCGCCGGGTAACTCGCCTCCAGCGGTGCCCCGGCGAAGTACAGCGGCACCTGCGGCGCCGGGATGTTCGATACGACGAGGTTGCACCAGCGCGCCTGCGCGATCAGGCGGGCCGCCGTCGCATGGAGTGCCGGAGGCGCGTAGGCACCGAGACCGATGATCGTGTCCGCGCCGACCGCCATGCCGGAGTCCTTGATCCGGGCGGCGGCGGCGCGGACGCGCCGGTGACGCGTCCGCGCCGCCATCCGCCCCACCGGTACGTCCACGAAGATGGGCGCCACCCGATTGCCGATGTCGCCGCCGTCGCCGGCCGAACGCACGGACACGGGAACCATCGCCCGGAGCGACCGGCCTCGTGTGGCCTCACCCCTGCTCTCGAGCAGGGCGTGGACGCCTCCCGCGACGACCGCGAGGACGACGTCGTTCACGGTGCCGCCGAGCGACTCCTTGATCCCCCGGAACACCGCGAAGGGTCGCTCGGCCGTCGCGAAGCGGCGGTTGGGACCGACCCTCCCGTCGAACGGCCCGCGAGGCGCCGTCCCCATCCCCGCGACGGTGCGGAGCGCATCCGCCGTCGCGGACACGGTTTCGGCCACGATGCGCGGCTGGCGCGCGACGTGGACGAGGCTCTGGATCGGATGGAGGACCGCCTCCTCGACCGCATCGCGTATCAGGTCCTGCATCGGCGGCGGCGGCTCGGCTGACCACGCCCCGTCCGGCTCGCCCGTCGGCGCGTCGGCGGTCAGATCGAACAGTGCCGACGCGATCATCATGTTCCCGATCCCGTCCGCCATCGCGTGATGGATCTTCAGGAGGATCGCCGTCCGATCCTCCGAGAGGTCCTCGAACACGTAGAG
>DATFGG010000008.1:0-3192 GCA_035249665.1 Actinomycetota bacterium
GGGGTCTCGGCGGACGGCGCGGCAACCTCCAGGTCGGCGCGCTCGGCAGCTTCGCGCTGTTCCGCCTGGGATACGTCGGTGTCCGTGTCGGATCGACTCATGCCCGGGAACCGATACTAGAGAGGTTGCAAGGGACCCGCAATCCGGCAACCCCTGAGGCGCACCCCCGCAGCCGCTTTGATGGGCAAGGAAGCGAAAGCGCGTCACCGGTACCGAGCGATCAGGGCCAGGCTTTCCGGATCGAGGCTCGCGCCGCCGACCAGCGCCCCGTCGATCTCCGGGTGGGCCATGAACTCCCGGATGTTGCCCGGCGTGACGCTGCCCCCGTAGAGGACACGGACCCCGCCAGCCACCTCCGGGGAGACGCGGTCGGCGAGCGTGGCGCGGATCACCTCCACGACCTGTCCCGCATCGGTGGGTTCCGCGTTGCGGCCAGTGCCGATCGCCCAGATCGGCTCGTACGCCACGACGGACCTGGCCGCGGCCGCCGCGTCGATCCCGTCGAAGGCCCGTCGGACCTGCTCGGTCACCTTCGTCTCGGTGCCGCCCGACTCCCGCTCCTCGAGCGTCTCCCCCACGCAGACGATCGGCGCCATCCCGTTGCGGATCACGGCCTTCACCTTCCGGTTGACCGTGGCGTCATCCTCGCCGAAGAGCTGGCGGCGCTCGGAATGACCGACGATGACGTAGGCGACGTCGAGCGCCGCCAGCATCGGCCCCGCCACCGCTCCGGTGAACGCGCCTTCGTCCTCGGGATGGACGTCCTGCGCGCCCAACCCGTAGGGCAGGCGATCGGAGTCGATCAGGGTCTGCACGGAGCGGAGCGCCGTGAACGCGGGGCAGACCACGACCTCCACGCGCTCGGCGTCCTTCCGGTCGAGCAGGTACGAGAGCTTCTGCACGGCCTGGATCGACTCGAGGTGTGTCTTGTGCATCTTCCAGTTCGCGGCGATCATCGGCGTCCGTTCGGCCACGTCAGCCCCCAAGTCAATCCTGCAGGACCGTGATACCGGGGAGCGGGGCTCCCTCGAGGAACTCGAGCGAGGCGCCGCCACCGGTGGACAGGTGGTCGAACGAATCCTCGAGCCCCTCCCGTTTGACCGCGAGCAGGGAATCCCCGCCGCCGACCACCGAGAACGCGGCCGCCCCCGCGATCGCCACGGCGACACCGCGCGTGCCCGCCGAGAACGGCTCGAGCTCGAAGACGCCCATCGGACCGTTCCACAAGATCGTCTTGGCGTCGGCGAGGATCCGGGCGAACTCCTCCACGGTCCGGGGTCCGATGTCGAGTCCCTTGAGGCCACGCGGGATCTCGCGCGCCGGCACGGTCTGCGGACGGACGTCGGCGCTCACCTCAGGCGCAGCGACGACGTCCTGGGGAAGCTCGATCAGGGCGCCGCCGGTGCGGTGCATGACCGCGCGGACCTCGTCGAAGCGCTCGCGCTCCACGAGGCTGTCGCCGATCTCCCCGCCGTCCGCCGCGATCAGCGTGAACGCCATCGCCCCGCCGATCAGCAGCGCGTCGGCGCGCTCCGCCAGTGCGCCGAGCACCCCGAGCTTGTCGGAGACCTTGGCGCCGCCGAGGACGGCGATGTACGGCCGGTCGGGTTCGCGGAGGAGTCGGCCGAGGACCTCGACCTCCCGCTGCAGCAGCCGTCCGGCCGCCGTCGCCCGTCCCGACGCTCGCATCAGGTCGGGCAGCGCCACGACGCTCGCGTGGGCCCGATGCGCGGCGCCGAACGCGTCGTCCACGTACGCGTCGGCGAGCTCGGCGAGGCGTCCCGCGAAGCGGACGTCGTTCCCCTCCTCGCCCGGATCGAAGCGGAGGTTCTCGAGGAGCACCACGTCGCCTTGCTCGATGTGGGAGCAGACGGCCTCGGGGCCGCCGCCGACGACCTCGTCGAGCGCCATCACCTCGACCTCGAGCAGTTCCCCGAGCCGGTCGGCGACGGGCGCGAGCCGGAGGTCGTCCCGCGCCTTCCCCTCCGGACGTCCGAGGTGGGACGCCACGACCAGGGCCGCTCCTCGCTCGCGCAGCTCACGGAGGGTGGGGATCGCGGCGCGGATCCGCAGATCGTCCGCAACGCGGCCGCCGTCGAGAGGGACGTTGAAGTCGACGCGGACGAACACCCGCGAGCCGGCGACGTCGCCGAGGTCGTCGAGCGTGCGCAGCGCCACTAGAGCTTCGAGGCGACCAGGTTCACCAGGTCGACCAGGCGGTTCGAGTACCCCCACTCGTTGTCGTACCAGCCCATCACCTTGACCATGTTCCCCATCGCCATCGTCGAGAGGGAGTCGAAGGTGCACGAGGCGGGCGACCCCACGATGTCGCTCGAGACGATCGGGTCCTCGGTATAGACGAGCTTGCCCTTCAGCCGATCGGTCTCGGACGCGGCTCGATACGCGTCGTTGACCTCCTCCACCGTGACGTCGCGGTTGACGATCGCCACGAGGTCGGTGATCGACCCGTCGGGCACGGGCACGCGCATGGCGATGCCGTCCATCTTCCCCTTCAGCTTTGGGAGCGCGAGCGATGTCGCCTTCGCCGCCCCCGTGGACGCCGGGACGATGTTGATCGCGGCGGCGCGCGCCCGTCGCAGGTCCTTGTGCGGCAGGTCCAGCAGGTTCTGGTCGTTCGTGTACGCGTGCACCGTGGTCATCAGGGCGCGGTCGATCCCGAAGGAATCCTCGAGCACCTTCGCGAGCGGCACGACGCAGTTGGTCGTGCAGGAAGCGTTCGAGATCACGTGATGCGTGGTCGGGTCGTAGATGTCGTCGTTCACGCCCATCACGATCGTGACGTCCTCACCCTTGGCGGGCGCGCTGATGATGACCTTCTGGGCGCCGGCTTCCAGATGCGCGGCGGCCTTCTCCCGGTCCGTGAACAGACCGGTCGACTCGATCACGATCTCGGCGCCCACCTCCTTCCACGGGAGCTGCGCGGGGTCCCGCTCGGCGAACACGCGGAGCTCGTCGCCGTCGATGGAGAGGCCCGTGTCCGAGACGGTGACCTCTGCGTCCAGGCGCCCCAGGACCGAGTCGTACTTCAGCAGATGCGCCAGGGTCTTCGCGTCCGTGATGTCGTTGACGCCGACGAAGTCGACGTCCGCGCCCGTGTCCCTGACGGCGCGGAGGAAGTTGCGGCCGATCCGTCCGAAACCGTTGATGCCAACCTTCACGTTCCTTGGCACG
>DATFGG010000009.1:0-5074 GCA_035249665.1 Actinomycetota bacterium
TACAACCGGTTCGTCTCGCAGAAGAACCTGATCAAGGATGCGTGGGCGAACATCGACACGGAGCTCCGGCGCCGCTACGACCTGATCCCCAACATCGTCGAGACGGTGAAGGGGTACGCCGCCCACGAGCGAGAGGTGTTCGAGAACGTCACGCGCGCTCGGGCGAACGCGACCGGGGCCACCGGTTCGCCCGCCGAGCAGGCGGCGGCGGAGGGACCGCTCGTGGCCGCCCTGCGTCAGCTGTTCGCCGTGGTCGAGAACTACCCGGACCTGAAGGCGAACCAGAACTTCCTGGCGCTGCAGGCCGAGCTCACGAACACGGAGGACCGGCTCCAGACGGCCCGGCGCTTCTACAACGCGAACGTCCGCGACTACAACCGGCGCGTCCAGTCCGTGCCCTCGAACGTCGTCGCGAACCTGTTCCACTTCGAGGAGGAAGAGTTCTTCGAGGTCGAGGAGGCGCTCCGTGGGGACGAGGGCGTGCCACGCGTGAGCTTCGAGGCGGGCGCTCCCGGCGTGTCGTTCGGGAGCCCGTCGGAGCCTTCCACCGCCCCGCCGGCTACGCCTCCGGCCGGTATGCCACCCCCGGCGGAGCCGCCCCCCGTCGCCCCCGCGCGTCCGGACGAGCCCGCCGGCTGAGACTCAGCTGATCGAGGGGATCGGTTCGGATCCGGCGTCGGGCTCCGGCTGGTTGGAGTCGCCGAGCCCGGTCCTCCGGACGCCTCGGCTGAGCACGAACCACACGAGGGCCCACACGAGCGCGACGCCGCCGAGGATCGTGACGGTGTTCGGCGCGCCGATCTGATCGGCCACCGCCGACGCGATGAGCGCGGACACCGAGAGCGACAGTGTGATCAGCATGTAGTCGAAGCCGAAGATCCGCCCCCTGATGTGATCCGGGACCAGCAACTGGAGGCCGTACGTCGAGAGCATCCACTGCGATCCCCCGCCCAGGTGCGCGACGCAGATCATCACGGCGGCGATCGCGAGGGAGGGCGCCTGCCCCATGGCCACGTACCCGAGGCCGAATACCGCGAGCGAGAGCCCGATCGCGGGGAAGAGTCGCCGATGCCCGGGACCCGCGATCCGATGCCCGAGGAACGGCCCGATCAGGGCTCCCACCCCGCGTGCCGCCATCAGGATCCCGAATCCGACGTTGCCGGAGTCGAAGACGTCGGCATCGAGCGCCATGACGGGGATCAACGCGAGGAGTCCGGCGGCGGCGCCGAACCCGAACTTCACGGCCAGCAGCGACAGGACCCGATGGTCCCGGCGGGCGAAGCGCCACGTCTCTCGGGTCGCCTCGACGATGCTCGGATGCTCCGTCGTCTCGGCCCGCGACTCGGAGAACCCGCGTCGGATCGACGACAGCAGCGCCGCCGAGACGAGGAAGGACACGGCATCGACGATGAACGCCGTATCGTCGCCGAACGCCGCGCTGACGAGGCCCCCGAGTCCCGCGCCGACGGCGAGCATCGTCCCCCACAGGGACCCGTTGAGCGCATTCGCGGCAGGGAGGTCGTCGGGATCGACGACGTTGGGCGTCGCGGCCGAGAATGCGGGATCGAACGGCGCGGCGAACGTCGCCAGCAGGGGCAGCAGCACGTACGCGAGCCAGATCGTCTCCGGTCCGACCAGGAGGAAGGACACACAGACCACCGCCCGGACGAGGTCGCACGCGATCATCAGCTTCCGGCGGTCGATCCGATCCGCCAGCGCTCCCCCGATCGGGGAGGCGAGGAAGAACGCGGACTCTTGAGCGAGGATCGCCAGGCCCACGTAGAGCGCCTTCCCGGTGGCCTCGTAGACCAGCCCGTTGATCGCCACCCAGAGGAACCAATCGCCGCCCAGGGAGATCACGGATGCGAAGAACAAGGCGCGGAAATCCCGGTTGCGGCGGAGCAGCGACACGCTCGCGCGCAGACCGGCGTCCGAAGGGCGTGCGGCGATCGTCGGGTCGTCCACGGCGGTTCGCCAGCGTACAGGCGCGACCTATTGCAGGATCGGCCCGATCCAGAGCCCCGAGAGGAGGAACGACACGGGCAGGACGAAGAGGATGCCGACGAAGATCGCCAGCCGCTTCGTCGAGCCCACGAAGTAGTCGTCGATCAGGATCACGCGCCGCTTCACCGGCTGGTACCAGAACGCGAGGATCGCCAGCGACACGATCGTCACGCCGATCGCCTCCGCCAACACGATCTGCGCCGCGACGGGATCGCTCTGCAGCATCGCGACCACCAGCGTGTCCGCGAGGGTCGTGATGTTCGCGCCCATGATGTACGGGAGCGCGTCGTCCCGGCGAACGTAGCCCTTCACCGCGAGCGGTACGAGCACCGTCAGTGCGACGGAGACCGAGAGGGTCAGCGTCGCCACGATGCAGCCCAGCGCGAACATCGTCCAGGGCCGTCGCATCCAGGTCGCTCGCTTCGCCGTCGAGTCGCTGCTGACCTGGGGGAGGACGCGGTCGAGCACCTTGAACGAGGTCAGGATCACGAGGAGCCCGACGAGGAAGAGGAACGCGTCCGGGACGATCCCCTCGACCGCGTCGACGACGGGTCCCCACACGACGGAGAGCGCGGCTTCGAGCTGCCCCGACGCATGCAGGTTCAGCCCGTCGAGCAACCCGCTGCGGATGATGGCGTATCCGATCACCATCCCGGGGAGATAGACGAGCGCCGTCATCGTCATCGCCTGGATCCCCATCCCGATCGGCTCGCTCCGGTTGGGGTCGTTCCGGTTCCGCGCGGCGTAGAGGAAGCCCGTCAGCAACACGATGAACGATGCACCCAGACGCGATCCCGAGAGCATCGTGAACGTCTGGAGCCGCGTCAGCGTCCCCGCTCCGTACAGGCTGATCGCCGTGGCCGCGACCGGCGAGCCCGACAGCACGAAGTACGCGCCGAGCCACCCGAACCCCAACGTCGAGATCCCGTTCGCGAACGGGAACTGACCCTGGATCTGCGGTCCGATCGCGGCGGCGCCCGTTTTCATGATCTGCACCGCGAGGATGAACAGATACATCGCTGGGAGGAACAGCAGGAGCTTCCGGATGATGTACCCGGCGCCGCGCGGGGGCTCGAACGGACCCCAGTCCACGACGTGACGGGCCTCGTTGAGCTCGTGGGGGACGCAGTACTCCCCGTCGATCTCGACGAGCTTCTCCAGCTCGATCTGTTCCCAGTTCTTGGTCACGCGGGTCCTGACTGTCGGGGTGGATCCCTGTGCGGGGTGGATCCGGCGAGCGACGTCCATCGATGTTCCCACGAAGGGAGGGGAACCGCAGCGGCCGAAGGGAGGGAAATCGCAGCGGCCGAAGGGCGGGAAACCGCAGCGGGATCGCTGGGGACGACCGATACACTCCGGAGCACATGCCGGCCACGATCGTGCTCGGGACACAGTGGGGGGACGAGGGCAAGGGCAAGGCCGTCGACTACCTCGCGGACGGGATGGACTTCGTGGTCCGCTACCAGGGGGGGAACAACGCCGGCCACACGGTGATCGCCGAGGGCCGTCTCCTCAAGCTCCAGTTGATCCCCTCCGGCGTCCTCTATCCGCACATCACGCCGGTGATCGCGGACGGCGTGGTGGTCGATCCGCGGCACCTCCTGCGCGAGCTCGACGAGCTGCGGCGAACCGGGGTCGATGTGTCGCGGCTCCGGCTCTCCGGGAACTGCCATCTGATCATGCCGTACCACCTGGAGCTGGAGAAGGTGACCCAGCGGTTCCTGGGTCGGAACGCGCTCGGGACGACGAAGCGGGGCATCGGCCCCGCCTATGCGGACAAGGCGGCGCGGATCGGCCTTCGCGTCCAGGATCTGTTCGATCAGAAGATCTTCCGCGAGAAGCTCGAGATCGTGCTCCGCGAGAAGAACGCGATCCTCACGAAGCTGTACGGGAGGCTCCCGCTCGATGGGGACGAGATCGTCGAGGAGTACATGGACCTCGCCGGCCGGCTCGAGTCCTACGTCGCCGACACCTCCACGCTGCTGCACGGCGCGCTCAGGGACGGGAAGGCCGTGATGCTCGAGGGAGCGCAGGGCACGCTGCTGGACCTGGACAAGGGGACGTATCCGTTCGTCACGTCGTCGAACCCGGTTGCCGGGTACGCGCTGGCCTCCGCCGGGTTCGGACCGAAGGAAGTGGAGCGCGTGGTGGGGATCGTGAAGGCGTACGTCACGCGCGTCGGCGCGGGCCCGTTCCCCACCGAGGAGCTCGGCGATGACGGCGAGCGCCTCGGCGTCCGTGGGCAGGAGTTCGGAACCGTCACCGGGCGGAAGCGGAGGTGCGGCTGGCTCGACGTCGCGCTCCTCCGCTACGCGTCCCGTGTGAACGGGCTCACCGAGTTGTTCCTCACGAAGCTGGACGTGCTCTCCGGGTTCGAGCGTGTGCCGATCTGCACCGGCTATCGGGTCGAGGGGAAGCAGTTCGACGACTTCCCGCCCCACCAGTCCCTGTTCCACAAGGCCGAGCCGATCTACGAGGAGCTCGACGGCTGGATGGAGGAGATCGACGAGGCGAAGACGTTCGAGGACCTCCCCAAGGCCGCGAGGGAGTACGTGCGCCGGATCGAGGAGCTCGCGGACGTGCCCATCTCCGTCGTCTCGGTGGGGCCTGCCCGCGAGCAGAGCCTGCCGGCCGGATGAAGAAGCAGCGATGAAGGCGCACCGATGAGGGTCCTCGTCGTCGGCGGCGGTGGTAGGGAGCACGCCTTGTGCTGGGGACTCGCCAGGAGCCCACAGGTCGAGGATCTCCACGCCGCGCCCGGCAATGCCGGGATCGCGACGATCGCCAGGTGCCATGGCGCCGACGCCGAAGACGTGCGGGCGCAGGTCGACCTCGCGGAGGAGCTCGATGCGGACCTCGTGGTGATCGGGCCGGAGGCGCCCCTCGTCGCCGGGCTGGCCGACGAGCTCCGGGCGCGAGGGCGACGGGCCTTCGGCCCGGGACGCGACGCCGCCCGCCTGGAGGGCTCGAAGGCGTTCGCGAAGGATCTGATGGTGCGGCACGGGATCCCCACGGCGAGAGCCGTTGCGTACACCCGCGCTGACTGGGACAGAGACGCCCGCGACGTCCT
>DATFGG010000010.1:0-8365 GCA_035249665.1 Actinomycetota bacterium
ACGGGCGGTGTGTCGGGCGGCATGATGCCGGCGCCGTGCTCGAACGTGATCTCGCCGTCGCGCACGTCGACGATGATCGTCTCTCCGGCGCGGAACTCCTTGTAGAGGAGCTTCTCGGCGAGCGGGTCCTCCACCAGCTGCTGGATCGTGCGGCGGAGCGGTCGAGCGCCCAGGGCCTTGTCGTACCCGCGCTCGGCGAGCAGGGTCTTGGCGTCATCGGTGAGGACGATGTCCACGTCCTTCGACTTCAGCTGCTCCTCCACCCGGCGCATCAGCAGATCGACGATCTGCTTGACGTCATCGGGGGTGAGCGAGTGGAACACGATGACCTCGTCGATGCGGTTCAGGAACTCGGGCCGGAAGGAGCGCTTGAGCTCCTCGGTCACGTTCTCCTTCATCTTCGTGTACGTGACGGCGTCGTCGCGGGCGGCGGTGAACCCGATCCCCACGCCCTTCGCGATGTCTCGGGTACCGAGGTTCGAGGTCATGATGATGATCGTGTTCTTGAAGTCCACCTTGTGACCCTGTGCATCCGTGAGGTGTCCGTCCTCCAGGATCTGCAGCAGCGTGTTGAACACGTCCGGGTGCGCCTTCTCGATCTCGTCGAACAGCACCACGGCGAACGGCTTGCGGCGAACGGCCTCGGTGAGCTGTCCGCCCTCCTCGTAGCCGACGTAGCCGGGGGGTGAGCCGATCAGGCGCGACACCGTGTGCTTCTCCATGTACTCGGACATGTCGAGCTGGATCAGCGCATCCTCGTCGCCGAAGAGGAACTCGGCCAAGGCCTTGGACAGCTCGGTCTTCCCGACGCCCGAGGGCCCGAGGAAGATGAACGAGCCCGAGGGGCGGCGGGGATCCTTCAGCCCGCTCCGCGTCCGGCGCATCGCGCGGGAGACCGCGGAGATCGATTCGTGCTGGCTGATGATCCGCTTGTGGATCTCCTCCTCCATGCGGAGGAGCTTCTCCGTCTCCTCCTCGGTGAGCTTGAAGACGGGGATGCCGGTCCAGACGGAGAGCACCTCGGCGATCTCCTCCTCGCCGATCTCCGAGAGGACGTCCATCTCGCCGGCCTTCCACCGCTGCTCGCGACGCTGTCGCTCCTCCTGGAGCTGCCGTTCCTCGTCGCGGAGCGATGCCGCGCCCTCGAAGTCCTGTGCGTCGATCGCCGATTCCTTCCGCAGACGGACCTCGGCGATCTTCTCGTCGACCTCGCGGACGTCCGGCGGCGCCGTCATCCGACGGATCCGCGTGCGCGACCCCGCCTCGTCGATCAGGTCGATGGCCTTGTCCGGCAGGGAACGATCCGCGATGTAGCGGTCCGCGAGGTTGGCCGCGGCCACGAGCGCGTCGTCGGTGAAGCTCACCCGGTGGTGGGCCTCGTAGCGATCCCGGAGACCCTTCAGGATCTCGATGGTGTGCGAGACGGTGGGCTCCTCGACCACGATCGGCTGGAACCGCCGCTCGAGCGCGGCGTCCTTCTCGAGGTGCTTGCGGTACTCGTCGC
Source organism: Actinomycetota bacterium (assembly GCA_035249665.1). Lineage (GTDB taxonomy): Bacteria > Actinomycetota > UBA4738 > UBA4738 > HRBIN12 > JAJNBA01. Next base: position 1,505 of record DATFGG010000010.1, read on the forward strand.
GCGTCGTGGCGCCGATCGTCTGCAGCTCGCCTCGTGCGAGCATCGGCTTGAGGATGCTGGCGGCGTCGATCGCGCCCTCCGCGGCGCCCGCGCCCACCAGCGTGTGCAACTCGTCGATGAACAGGACGATGTCGCCTCGCGTCTTGATCTCTTTCAGGACCTTCTTCAGACGCTCCTCGAAATCGCCACGGTAGCGGGACCCGGCGACGAGCGCGCCGAGATCGAGCGTGTAGATCTGCTTGCCCTTCAACGTTTCGGGAACTTCTTCGCGGACGATGTCCTGCGAGAGGCCCTCGACGACGGCGGTCTTGCCGACGCCGGGCTCACCGATCAGCACCGGGTTGTTCTTGGTCCGGCGCGACAGGACCTGCATGACCCGCTCGATCTCCTTCTCACGGCCGATCACGGGGTCGAGCTTGCCGTCGCGGGCCAGCTGCGTGAGGTTCCGACCGAACTGATCGAGGACCATCGAGCCCTGGCCGCCGCCCTCCTGGGAACCGGCGACCTGCTCGCCCTTGCCGGCCGTGTAGCCGGACAGCAGCTGGATCACGGTCTGGCGGACGCGGTTGAGGTCGGCGCCGAGCTTCTGCAACACCTGCGCGGCGACCCCTTCGCCTTCGCGGATCAGCCCGAGCAGGATGTGCTCGGTGCCGATGTAGTTGTGTCCCAGCTGCAACGCTTCACGGAGCGAGAGCTCGAGGACCTTCTTTGCGCGCGGGGTGAACGGGATGTGGCCAGTGGGCGCCGCTTGCCCCTGCCCGATGATCTCCTCGACCTGTTGGCGAACGGCTTCGAGGGAGATGTTCAACGACTCGAGCGCCTTGGCCGCGACGCCTTCGCCTTCGTGGATCAGACCGAGCAGGATGTGCTCGGTGCCGATGTAGTTGTGGTTGAGCATCCTCGCTTCTTCTTGGGCGAGGACGACCACCCGCCGTGCTCGGTCGGTGAATCGCTCGAACATGCGTTACATCCCTCCAGGCGGCGACCCGTCCGTCCGGCCCCGGGGATCTTCGGACTCCGTCCTACCCCCGAGGTGCATGAGGCGCCGCTCCCTTCCGGTGGCAGCGCCTCTCTGCACGCAGTATACCCAGCGTCCCCGATACACCAGCACGCCGCCCAACTTCCGCTCCGTTCACTCGGGGCGGGATCTCGTCCCGATCCGACTCTCATCCCAGTCTTCGGAAGAACCGAGCCCGGGGATGAGTCCCGGACGCTCTTTCCCTTGGGTGAGACGAGGCATAGACCTTTCGGACCAGAAGGACCACCCGGACGGCCGTTGGCACCCCGGGCTCCGGGTGTCAGCATCGTGGCGATGCTCCTCGTGTCCCCACATGGGAGCCCCCCAGCGTTCGGAGGTCAGGCCTTCCCCATGTCGACACCATGGAGAAAGAGAGCGAGACAGTGCGCGTCCTCGTCGTCGATGATCACCCTGCGTTCCGGAAGGCCCTCGCATCCGCCCTGCAACTCGTCGGCGATATCGAGATCGCGGGGGAGGCCTCGGGCGGCGAAGACGCATGCGTCGGAGCGAAGGAGCTGCAGCCCGACGTCGTCCTGATGGATCTCTCGATGCCCGACATCTCCGGTATCGAGGCGATGCAGCGGATCCATTCGTCGACCCCGGAGCTCCCCGTCGTGATCCTCACCGCCCACGCGGACGAGGGAGTCGAGCGAGCGGCCCGGGGGGCGGGCGCGTCAGGGTTCGTGGCGAAGGGACGAGGGCTCCAGGACATCCTCCGAGCGCTGCACGAGGTGACAGCCGAGAGCTGAGCCTCACGATAGGGTCCCCGCGTGGGATGCCTCATCGTCCTGTTCGTCCTCCTCCTGCCTCGGACGATCATGGTCGTCCTGTGGTTGTTCTCCAGCTACCTCTCGACCGCGTTCGGGACGTGGGTCTGGCCGTTGATCGGCTTCTTCGTGCTCCCGACGACCACGCTCGCCTACGCCGTGGCCCAGAACCGCTACGGCGGGGTACGTGGCATCGGGCTCGTCCTGGTGATCCTCGGTGCCCTGGTTGACCTCGGCGCGCTGGGAGGCGGAGGCAGGGGCGCCGGGAAGCGTTGGGCCAGAGATCGCTGAGCCGAGCTCGCTGAGCGCCGAACGGACGGGGGCCGGCTCGCCTTCGGCGAGCCGGCCCTCACGGATGCCCCGGGTGCGTCGGGGCCACCCCCTTGTTTCCCCAGCCGCGCCCCGCCGATCGCTCGACGCTGCGCTTCCGAGCCATCCGGGTCGTTCGAGACCCACCCGACCGTAGCCATGGAGCTCTGCGAGGGACGTACCGCATGTGACATCCGAGGGGTGCTGTTCGTCACCGGCCGAAGGTGACGTTGGTCACGTTCGCGTCAGTCGAGCGCCTGCGGGCGGTGGGAGGGGAACATGATGAGGTCGCGGAGCGATGCGGCGTCCGTCAGGACCATGAGCAGTCGGTCGATGCCGAGACCAAGCCCACCGGCCGGCGGCATCCCGTGCTCGAGCGCCCGCAGGAAGTCCTCATCGAGCGGATGTGTCTCCTCGACGCCTGCCGCCTTCAGCTGCTGTTGGAGCTCGAGCTTCGCACGCTGCTCCAGCGGGTCGGTCAGCTCGGAGAAGGCCGTGACGAGCTCGACCCCGCCGATGACCAGGTCGAAGTGCTCCGTCAGGCCGGGATCCTTCCGGTGCGGTCTCGCGAGCGGCGACACCTCCCGCGGGAAGTCGCAGACGAACGTCGGCTCGACGATCGACGCCTCGACGAGCTTCTCGAACAGCTCCACCACGATCTTCCCGGGGCCCCACACATCGTCGACGGGCACGTCGTGCCTCGCCGCGATCGACGGGAGGTCGGCGCGCTCGAGCGTGATCTCTTCACCCGTCGCGGTCGATACGGCCTCGAGCATCGGGAGCCGGCGGAACGGCGGTGCGAGATCGATCATCCGTCCTTTCCAGGGGATCGTGAGGTCGCCGGGGTCGCGGCCCATGATGGGGCCCACCGCGCGAGCGCTCTCGCGGATGAGCGCCTCCGACAGCTCCATCATCGTGGTGTAGTCGCCGTAGGCCTGGTATGCCTCGAGCATCGAGAACTCCGGGTTGTGGTCGCGGTCGATCCCTTCGTTGCGGAAGTTCCGCCCGAGCTCATAGACACGGTCGATCCCACCGACGAGGAGTCGCTTGAGGTAGAGCTCGAGCGAGATCCGGAGCTTCATCTCGACGCCGAGCGCGTCGTGGAACGTCGTGAACGGCCGCGCGTTCGCGCCGCCGGCCACCGTCTGCAGGATCGGTCCCTCGGACTCGACGAAGCGGCGTTCGTGCAGCACCTCGCGCACTGCCCGGAGGACCGCCGCCCGCGCGGCGAAGAGGCGGCGGGGGGTCTCGTCCGCGATCAGATGGAGGTAGCGACGCCGCTGCTGCAGGTCCGGGTCCTTCAGGCCGTGCCACTTCTCCGGCAGCGGACGGAGCGACTTCGTCAGCATCGCCCAGCGGCTGACGAAGACCGAGAGCTCGCCGCGGCGCGTCGTCCCGACCGGGCCGGTTGCCGCGACGATGTCGCCGAGATCGACCTCGTCGAGGAGCGCGAAGGGCTCGGGCTCCGACTCGGCCTGGTTGCAGACGAGCTGGAGGTCGCCGCTGCCGTCGCGGAGCGTGAGGAACTTCAGCTTCCCCATGTCCCGCTTCAGGACTACGCGACCGGCGACGGTGACCGTCTCCTCGGCCCTGTGGTCCGGAGGGAGGTCCCCGCACCGATCACGGAGATCCGCGGTCGCGGTGGGCTCGTCCACGCCGAGCGCGTCCTCCAGTGTGAGCGCGAACGCCCGGTCCCCGAGTCGCTCGAGCGATGCGCGTCGGGCTCTGAGGACCTCCTCCTCGCGCGAGGGGCCGCTCGTGTCCGCGGGTTCAGTCATCCACGTTCTTCTCGTGGACCAGTCGCAGACCTTCGAGGGTCAGGAACGGCTCGTGGTGATCGATCGTGCGGCAGTGCGGGATGACCACCGTCGCCAGCCCGCCGGTCGCGATCGTGGTGGCGCCGCCGAGCTGGCGCCGGATCCGGTCGACGATCCCGTCGACCTCGCCCGCCGTGCCGAACACCAGACCCGACTGGATCGCCTCGACCGTGTTCTTGCCGATCACGGATGCCGGGGCCTCCATCTCGACGCGGGTGAGCCTCGCCGCGCGCAGGACGAGCGTCTCCGAAGAGATCTGCAGACCGGGCGCGATGACCCCGCCGAGGAACTCGCCGTGTTCGGAGACGACGTCGAAGTTCGTCCCCGTGCCGAAGTCCACGACGATCGACGGGCCGCCGAACCGCGTGTACGCGGCCAGCGTGTTCACGATCCGGTCCGCGCCGACCTCCCGCGGATTGTCCGTGAGCACCGAGACGCCGGTCTTCGTCCCGGGACCGACCACCAGCGGCTCGAAGGACAGGTAGCGAGCGGCCATCTCGCGGAGCTGCTGCGTGACGTCGGGGACGACCGAGGCGACGCAGAGGCCCGAGAGCTTCTCGAGGGACAGCCCTCGATGCTCGAGCAGCCCCGCGAGCACGAGCGCGATCTCGTCGGCGGAGCGCTCCGGCTGCGAGGAGAGCCGCCAGGTATGGACGAGCCCCGGGCCGTCGAAGACCCCGAGCACCGTTTCCGTGTTGCCGACGTCGGCCGTGAGCAGCATCGCGCACTCCCGTGGACGGATGCGGGCAGGAACGGTCCATCGTGGCCCACCGGCCGAGCGGCGACAACCCGTTCAGCGCGCGCCCGCTGATCCCGGGAGCAGCAAGTTGTCGATGAGACGCGCGGACGGGAACCGCGCGGCGACGAGGGCCCGCGCGGGTCCGTCGACGCGCGTGACCGCCTCGAAGGTGTCGTCCCGGACCACGGCGACGTAGTCGGGCCGCGCCATCGGCGTCGCCCCGATCTCGCGGGCCATCGCCGCGATGAGCACCGCCGTCTCCCGCTCGCCGGCCCGCGCGAGACCCGCCGCCTCGGACAGCGCGAGGAAGAGGCACCCGGCCTGCTCCCGCTCCTCCGGGGCGAGCCGAGCGTTGCGCGACGAACACGCGAGACCGTCCGACTCGCGAACGGTGGCCACCGGCACGATCGTGACGGGCAACCCCTCCTCGCGGACCATCCGCTGAACGATGAACAGCTGTTGGGCGTCCTTCATGCCGAAGATGGCGCGGCACGGCCCCGTCACGTCGAAGAGGCGATGGACCACCTTCAGCACCCCGCGGAAGTGTCCGGGCCTGGCCGCTCCCTCGAACGCGTCGCCGACGGGCCCCGGATCGGGCTCCGGGAGGAGGACACCGTCCGGGTAGACCTCCTCGATCGACGGCGCCCAGACCGCGTCGACGCCCAACCGCGCGCAGATCTCCAGGTCCCCGGCCTCGTCGCGGGGATACGCGGCGAGATCCTCGCCGGGACCGAACTGGGCGGGGTTCACGAAGATCGTCACGAGCACGTGACGAGCCTCTCCCTGGGCTCGCCGGATCAGCGACGTGTGACCGGCGTGCAGCGAACCCATCGTCGGGACCAGCCCCACGTCGCCCTCGCTCCGCCAGACGGCCGTCAGGCGATGCACGTCCTCCGCGGTCCGGATCAGGTCCATCGGGCCAGCACGTCCTCCACGGCGCCCCGCGATGCGGGAGAGGCCCGCCCGGAGCGTTCCGCGAGCTGCAGGGTCGATCTCGCCAGCGCGACGTACACCGGGACGAGCTCGGGAGCGTGCCGCTCAAGGGCCTCGAGGTTCCGCCGGACCGTGCCCGCGTCACCGCGGATGGCAGGGCCAGTCAGCGCCCGAGCAGGGCCGAGCTGCTCGACGTGGTCGAGAGTCGCCCGCTGCAACGGGGCCATCGCCGCTCCGGGGTCGGGAACCCCGGAGGCCTGGAACAACGACTCGGCGATCGCCGACACCGTCACGAGCGAGTTGGACGCGAAGACGGCCGCCGCGTGGTACAGCGGACGTAGCTCGTCCGCCAGGTCGAACGGCACGCCGTGGAGATCCTCGACGAGCCGTGCGCCGACGCGGGCGCCCTCCGCGTCGTCCGCGGTCACGGCGATCCAGCAGCCGGGCAGACCCTCCAGCGCGGCCCCGACGTCAGGGAACGTCTGGAGGGGATGCAGGGCGAGGCGGTGCGCACCCACCCCGACGGTGGCCCGGAGTGCGTCGAGTCCGAGGGAGCCGGACAGATGCAGGACCCAGGCGCCCGGTGCCAGCGCCCCGGCCGTGGCGAGTTCGGCCACCGTCGGTTCGATCGCATCGTCCGGCGTGCCGATCACGACGAGCTCCGCCGCGGCGGCCACGTCGGCGGGCTCTCGCACGGGGACTCCGGGGAGGTACCTGGTGGCGCGGTCGGGCGTCTCGGCTCTCCCCGACACCCCCACGAGCTGATGTCCGGCTTGCCGGAGCAACACGGCCACGGCCGTGCCCACCGTGCCCGCACCGATCACCCCGACGTTCATCGGAGCGAGTATCGCAACCCCGCCCGGAGAGACGTCACAGGTGGGCGATGGGCTCCTGGACCATCCACGCGAGCGGTCCGGCGGGGGCCGGAGCCCGCTCCGGTCCGTCGAGCGGCTTCAGCACGTGGTGCCGCAGGATGTACAGCGAGCCGCCCGTGGCCACGTACGCGGTCCCGTCCTCCGCGTACGCGGCGAAGGTGAAGCCACCGTCGGAACCCACCCAGCGAGGCTGGATCGACCGATCGCCGGACGCGAGGAGGGGGAGCTCCCAGAGGCCGGGCCGGCCTTCACCCACCCTTCCGACGACGAGCGCAACCCACGCGTCGGGGCTGTACGCCAGCACCTCGTCCACCTGCAACGGCACACCACCGACCAGATACGGCACGGGCGGTCCACGGAACTGGCCGTACAACGACGCCCTGCCGGTCACGCGGATCGGAGC
>DATFGG010000011.1:0-4364 GCA_035249665.1 Actinomycetota bacterium
GCGGGCGAAGAGGCCGTCGGGCGCCGGGTCGAGGTCGAGGCGCTGGAGCGCGCGATCTCCTCGGGCGAGCGGGAAGGAGACCGCCTCGAAGGCGAGCTCGCCGCCGTGCGCGATCGGCTCGCCGCGCTCCGGACCGAACGCGAGAGCATCGAGGCCGACATCGAGAGCCTCGACGGCCAGACGTCCCCGCTCGCCGAGCGCCGCACACAGATCGAGAACGAACGGCGCCGCGCGATCGAGAAGGTGGAGGAGCTCGACGACATCGAGCGGCGGCAGCAGTCTCGTCTCGAGCTGCTGGACGCGCGCCGGCGAGACATCGAGGAGACCCCGGGGTCTCGCTTCCTGAAGACGCACCGTGGCCGCGCCGCCGGCGTGTTGAAAGATCTCGTCCGGGCGGAGCCGGGCCTGGAGCGGGCGTTGCTCGCCGCGCTCGGGCCGCTCGCCGACGCCGTCGTCTTCGAGGATCGGGAGCACGCGCTCGCCGCGACGCCGGACGGCGACGGTGCGATCCTCGCGATCGCCGCCGGCGGCCCCGTCCCCCAGGGTCTGTCGGGGGAACGACCGCTGCTCTCCGTGGTGGACGCGGATCCGGCTGCTCGAGGGATCGTCAGCACCGTGCTGCGCGACGTCTACCTCGCGGGCTCCACCGATGAGGCGGCCGAGAAGCAGGACGCCCACCCGGGGGCGTCGTTCGTCACGTCCGACGGGACCCTCGTGGGGCCGGCCGTCATCCATACGCCGAAGGCGACCGACGGCCGCGCCCGCGAGATCCGCGCGGAGCTGCAGGTCCTCGCGCACGATCTCGCGGGGACGCGGAGCCGGCTGCAGCCGCTGCGGCAGCGTATGGAGGAGGCGTCGGAGGAGATCGATTTCCTGAACCAGCAGATCGAGGCGGCCGATGCCGACATCACGTCGGCGGCCGAGCGTCTGGGGGCCATCGAGCGAGATCTGGCCGGGGCGGGGACCGAGGAGGATCTGCTGTCGGAACGTCTCGGCGGCGTGCGCGACGCCCAGGCGGCCGCGCGGAGTCGCCTCGCCGAACTCGGGCCGGCCGGTCCGGAGTCGATCCCGGAGCTCCCGCCGCTCCCCCAGCCGCCCGTCCAAGCCAGGGTCATGGTGGAAACGCTCCGACGCGACCGGGCCTCGCTCGACGCGCGTCTCGCGCGGCTGCGGGCTGAGCGAGACGAGGCGACCGCGCAGGACCCGCTCCGGCTTCGTTCGGCGCTGGAGCAGGCGGAGGAGGCGAGGGTCTCCGCCGAGCGGGACGCCGCCGCCGCCGAGGAACGGGCTGCCGCGGCGGCTGACGAGCGGGACGCAGCGGGTGCGGCGGAGCGAGCGGCGGCCGCCGCTGAGGCGGAGATCAACAAGGCGTGGAGGGAGGCTTCGACCGAGCTCGACCGGCTCCGCGAGACCTACGAGGACGACGACCGGCTCCGCGGAGACATCGAGCGACGGGTCCGCGACGCTGAGCGGCTGCTCCGCGAAGGACACGGGCTCGAACCGGAGGCCGCCCTTTCTATGGTGACGGAGGACGACTCGGTGCAGTCCCTGGAGAAGGCGAGCGAGCTCGTCCAACGACGGCTCGGGCTCCTCGGGCGCGTCAACCTTCTCGCGACCGGCGAGTTCGAGGCGGTCCAGGAACGCCACGACTTCATGCAGCGGGAGCTCGACGATGTGCGCACGGCGCGCCGCGACCTGCTGGAGCTCGTCGCGCAGGTGGATCGGGAGATCCAGGAGAGCTTCGACGGGGCGTTCCGTGACGTGGCGGTCCAGTTCGAGCGATTGGTGACGGAGCTCTTCCCCGGTGGGGAAGGCCGTCTCGTGCTCACGGACCCGGCCCACCCGCTGGAGTCAGGGATCGAGATCGAGGCGAGTCCCGGCCGCAAGCGCGTCAAGCGGATCTCCCTCCTCTCGGGAGGCGAACGGTCCCTGGCGGCACTGGCGTTCCTCTTCGCGATCTTCACCGCGCGCCCCTCACCCTTCTACCTGATGGACGAGGTGGAGCCCGCGCTCGACGACCTGAACCTCCACCGGTTCCTCCGGCTGGTGGCGGGATTCGCCCGCGACGCGCAGGTGATGATCGTCACGCACCAGAAGCGCACGATGGAGATCGCCTCGATGATGTACGGCGTCTCCCTCAACAAGGACGGAACCACGAAGATCCTCTGCCAGCGCCTGGAGCATCCGGACGTGCCGCCGGATCCGGGCGAGGCAGCGTCTCCCGAGCTGGTCGAGATGCCAGAGAGCGAACGGGTGGGCTAGCGTCCGGGCGTGGAGATCTTCGTCGCCATCCTGTTCGTCTGTCTCGCCGTCGGGATCGTCTTCGTCCGGCTCTCCGGCGCACGGAAGGAAGCCGAACGACTCCGCGACGAACCCGAGGCGGAGATCCCGGCGCCGACGATCGAGACGCCCGCGCCCGAACCGCGAGAACGCCTGGGGACGCGCGTCCGGACCCTTCTGTCCCGCGGCGGGACCGAGGCATGGGACACGCTCCACGACCTCCTGCTGAAGGCAGACGTCGGTCCCTCGGCGGCCGACCGGCTCGTGGAACGGGTGCGTGCGCGGTGGTCACGGGAGGCGGATGCGGAATCGCTGCTCCGCCAGGAGATGGTCGAGATCCTGGGCCCGGATTCGCGGCTCTCCCTGCCGGACGAAGGGCTCGCCGTGATCCTCGTGGTGGGGGTCAACGGGTCGGGGAAGACGACGACGATCGGAAAGCTGGCGAGACGTCTGGCCGGTGAAGGCCGGACCGTGAGCATCGCCGGCGCCGACACGTTCCGCGCCGCGGCCGGAGAGCAGCTCGAGGTCTGGGCCGTGCGTGCGGGTGCGCACCTCGTCTCGCAGGAACGAGGAGCCGACCCCGGCTCCGTCGTGTTCGACGCCGTGAAGTCGGCCGTCGCCAGGGGCTCTGACGTGCTGATCGTCGACACGGCGGGGCGGCTGCACACGAAGACGCCGCTGATGGACGAGCTGCAGAAGATCGGGCGGGTGGTGGAGAAGGCCGGCGCGTCGGTCGCCGAGACCCTGCTCGTGCTCGATGCCACGACGGGGCAGAATGGGATCGCGCAGGCCAAGGCGTTCACCGGGGCGGTGGACGTGTCCGGGATCGTCCTGACGAAGCTCGACGGAACCGCGAAGGGCGGGGTCGTGCTGGCGGTACGCGAGGAGCTCGGTGTGCCGGTGCGGCTCGTGGGCACCGGTGAGGGTCCGGACGACATCCAACCGTTCCGCGCGGAGACCTTCGCGAACAGGATCCTGGCCTCGTGAGCAGGCGGATCTTGATCGTCGAGGATCACCTGACGATGCGGGAAGCGATGCGGCTCGTCCTCGAGCGCGAGGGGTTCGACATCGACGAGGCCTCGGACGGCAACCAGGCGCTCGCCGCGGTGCGCCACGACCCACCGGACCTGGTCCTCCTCGACATGAGCATCCCGGGCACGGCCGGCCCGGAGGTGCTCGCCGCCATCAAGAGCGATCCCTCCACGTCGCAGGTGCGGGTGATCGTGGTGACGGCGACGGGTGAGGAGGGCAGGTCCGCCGCTCTGTCGGTGGGCGCGGACCACTACTTCACGAAGCCGTTCAGCCCGATCGCCCTCCTCCAAGCCGTCGAGGACGTCATGGGGACGGAGCCGGATGGGCCCGACGGGTAGGATGCCGGTTCTCGGCACCTCGGCCAGGAACGCGGCCAGGAACGCGGCCAGGAACGCGGCCAGGAACGCGGCCAGGAACGCGGCCAGGAACGCGGCCAGGAACGCGGATGGGCCGCCGGCCCGTCAGGGACGCCAGAAGGAAGATCTCTCTCGATGTTCGACACGCTGACCGCGAAGCTCGACGGCACGTTCAAGAAGCTGCGCTCCCGCGGCAAGCTGCATCCGAAGCAGGTCGACAACGCCCTCGACGACATGCGGACGGCCTTGCTCGAGGCTGACGTCGCGCTCGAGGTCGTCGATGCCTTCCTCGGTCGGGTCCGGACCCGTGCGCTCTCCGAAGAGGTCATGAAGAGCCTCACGCCGGCACAGCAGGTGATCAAGGTCGTTCGGGAAGAGCTGCAGGCGACACTCGGTGGCGAGCTCGTGCGGTTCGTGGTGCCCTCGGCTCGGAGGGCCGTGGTGATGATGGCGGGGGTCCAGGGTTCGGGGAAGACCACGGCCTGCGCCAAGCTGGCCTTCCGTCTCAAGAAGGATGGCCGTCGGCCGGTGCTGGTCGCGGCGGATCTCGAGCGTCCGGCGGCGGTCGAGCAGCTGTTCACCTTGGGGGGAGAGATCGGCGTGCCGGTGGTGTCCGAGGGCCGCGATCCGGTCAGGGTGGCCAAGGCCGCCCTGAAAGAGGTGGACCGAAAGGGGTACGACGTGGTGATCGTGGAC
>DATFGG010000012.1:0-2875 GCA_035249665.1 Actinomycetota bacterium
CAGGCGGGACTTTCCCGGCTGAAGCCCGCGCCGCTCGGGATCGTCCTGGCACTCGTTCTGCTGGTGATCGTGATCCTGGGGCCACCCGGCGTGGCACCCTTCATCTACTTCCAGTTCTGATGAGGGCGAGCACATGAGCGAGTCGCGTGGACGGGACGAGGTCGCATCGGCTGCCCACGCTCCGGAGTTCGCCACCAAGGTTCTCTACGGCCGCCGGCTGATGCCCGCCGGTCGGGTGCTCGTCGTCCTCCTCGTCTCTCTCCTCACATGGACGCTCCTGTACGCGCCGGCCTTGAAACGGGCAGCGGAGGCGTCGCCGATCGGCACCCGGCGCACGCTGTCACTCGCGATCCTCACGCCGATCGCCGCGGTGAGCGACTGGATCGGTCTCGACCAGCTCGCCGACACGATCGAGCGCGCCGCCGGCCACGACGCGGGGAGACCGGACCGCGCGTTCGTTCCGCCGCCCGAGGACATCCCGGTCGCGCCGCCGGACGATCCCGACGATCCGGACGACGGAGCAGGGGACGGGGAGAACGAACCCATCCGCGTCCCGACGCCGGAGCGGAAGCTCCGCGTGGCGATCGTCGGCGACTCCCTCGCCGCCGGCCTCGGCTACTTCGCCGAGCGCGTGTTCCGGCCGCGGCTGGTGACCGTGTCGGGGCAAGGCAGGATCTCGACCGGACTCGCACGTCCGGACTATTTCAACTGGCCGTTCACGATGCGTCGGATCGTGGACAGGTTCGATCCGGACCTCGTGATCGTGATGCTCGGAGAAAACGACCACCAGACGTTGCAGGACGTGCACGGCAACCGGGAGGAGCTGATCGGCACGGCGGGATGGCCCCCCGCGTACCGGGACCGGGTGCTCGCGATGATGCGCATCGCCACGTCGCGCGGCGCGAAGGTCGTGTGGGCCGGCCTTCCGATCCCCGCCGACTACCGGTTGGGCGAGCATTCGAGACGTCAGAACGACCTCATCGAGTTCGCCGCGAGCATCTCGAGCGATGTCGTCTACTTCGACTCGTGGAACCGCTTCCGCGATCCCGCCGGCGGATACACCGCGTACTACCGCGAAGGCAACCGCGTGATCCTGATCCGAGAGGGCGACGGTCTCCACTTCAACGCCGTCGGCTACACGCTCGTCGCACGAGAGATCGCGAAGCTCGCCGCGGAGGAGTTCGGCCTCTCGCCGCGGACGTTCGAGACGGAGATCTAGGGCACGGTGGACTCTCCGGGGATCGGCACGTCGGGCACCTTCGCCATCGACGCCGTCACGTCTTCCTGCCGGTACTCCACCTCGGGCAGGCGGCCGTTCAGGTAGTCGTCGTAGGCCTGCATGTCGAACGCCCCGTGACCCGACAGCCCGAAGAGGATCACGCGCTCCTCTCCGGCATCGCGCGCAGCGATCGCCTCATCGATCGCTGCCCGGACGGCATGGGCCGACTCGGGCGCCGGCACGATCCCCTCGGTGTGGGCGAACTGTACGGCCGCGTCGAACACCGCGTTCTGGGAGAAGGCGGCGGCTTCCATGTGACCGTGCTTGACGAGCAGCGACAGCGATGGCGAATCCCCGTGGTACCGCAGACCGCCCGCGTGCACCGGGGCCGGCACGAACGTGTGGCCGAGCGTGAACATGGGGAACAGAGGCGTCATCTCGCCCGTGTCACCGAAGTCGTACGCGAACCGACCCTTGGTGAGCGTGGGGCACGCGGCCGGCTCGGTGGCCAGGAACCGCAGATCCGGGGTGGCACCCGACAGCCGATCCGCCATGAACGGGTAGGCCAGACCCGCGTAGTTGGACCCGCCGCCGACGCACCCGATCACGATGTCTGGGCGGTCGCCGGCCAGCTCCATCTGCGCTTTGGCCTCGAGACCGATCACGGTCTGGTGCAGCAGGACGTGGTTCACCACAGATCCGATCGAGTACTTGATCGCGCCGCCCGACGTGGCCGCCACCTCGACGGCCTCGCTGATCGCGATACCCAGGGAGCCGGTCGAATCCGGGTCGGACTCGAGGATCGCCTTCCCGGCCTGCGTGGTCGGTGACGGCGACGGGACGACCTCGGCGCCGAACGACTCCATGAAGATCCGGCGGTACGGCTTCTGCTCGTAGGAAGCCTTCACCATGAAGACCTGGCAATCGAGTCCGAAGAACTTCGATGCCATCGCCAGCGCCGACCCCCACTGCCCGGCGCCTGTCTCGGTGACCAGACGCTTCGTGCCGGCCTCCTTGTTGTAGTAGGCCTGCGCGATCGCGGTGTTCGGCTTATGGCTCCCGGCCGGCGAGACGCCCTCGTACTTGAAGTAGATCCGGGCGGTGGTCTGGAGCGCCTTCTCCAACCGGACGGCCCGGTGCAGCGGGGACGGCCGCCAGAGCCGGTATACGTCGATGATCTCGCCGGGGATGTCGATCCAGGGATCGGTCGAGACCTCCTGGAGGATCAGCGCCTCCGGGAACAACGGCGCCAGCAGATCCGGAGTGACCGGCTCGTGCGTCCCCGGATGGACCGGTGGGAGCGGCTGGATCCCCGCCTGCGCGAGGGGCGGCATGATGTTCAGCCAGGCCGTCGGGAGTTGATCCTGGGAGAGATCGAAACGAGTGGTCGCGTCGGACATCGGAGAAGCCCTCCTCGTCGCCGGCCAAGGGACCGGCCAAGGGACCGGCCAAGAGACCAGATAGGGGCGAGCCTACCGCGGACCGTGTCTCCTGAGCGAGTCGGCTCGTCACCCGGCGCCGGTCGCCGGCTGGTCGGCGACCTCGACCCAGCCGTCGACGAGCCTCGCCTGATGGATCGCTACCGGGTCCTCGGCGGGGCCTTCCAGTGGCTCGCCCGTTTCGACATCGAAGACGCTCCCGTGGCACGGACACTCG
>DATFGG010000013.1:0-4901 GCA_035249665.1 Actinomycetota bacterium
CTGCCGAGCGCCTCGAAGAACGACCCGAAGAGCGAGGTCGCGGCCAGCACGGCCGTCGCGATCGCCATGCCCTTCGTGATCGCCTTCGTCGAGTTGCCCACCGCGTCGAGGCCACCGAGGATCTCGGCGGGACGGCCCTCGAACTCGCCGGACATCTCGGCGATCCCCTGCGCGTTGTCCGAGATCGGGCCGTACGTATCCATCGAGACGACGACGCCCACCGTGGTGAGCATCCCCATCCCGGTGAGGGCGATGTAGTAGAGCTGCTCCGCGAGGTTGTCTCCCAGGTAGAAGGACCCCATCACCGCTCCCGCGATGATCAGCACCGACCACACGGTCGACTCGAGGCCGATCGAGAACCCGGACAGGATCGTCGTGGCCGGGCCGGTGACCGTGGACTCGGCGATCTCCTGCACTGGCTTGTACTTCGTGTCCGTGAAGTACTGCGTGAGGACCTGGATCACGCTCGCGAGGACGAGTCCGATCCCGACGGCCGCGGCCGGCCTCCAATCGTCGAGGTAGACCTGGGAGAGCACGAACACGGCGCCGGCCGAGATCGCGGCGGACAGGAAGAAGCCGCGGTTGATCGCCTTCATCCCGTGCTCGGTCTCGCTCCGCGGGGTGACCGCGAGGATCCCGATGATCGACGTGATCACGCCGATCGCGCGCACGAACAGCGGGAACATCACCCCAGCGATCGCCCCCAGCTCGGAGTCGGCGAACGCGGCGGCGCCGAGGATCAGCGAGGCGACCAGCGTGACCTCGTAGGACTCGAACAGGTCGGCGGCCATCCCCGCGCAGTCACCGACGTTGTCGCCGACGTTGTCGGCGATGACGGCGGCGTTGCGCGGGTCGTCCTCGGGGATCCCCTGCTCGATCTTGCCCACGAGGTCGGCGCCCACGTCGGCGGCCTTCGTGAAGATGCCGCCGCCGACCCGCATGAACATCGCGAGAAGCGCGCCGCCGAACCCGAACCCGACCAGGACCGACGTGGCATCGCCCTTGTAGATGAGCAGGATCACGGTGGCGCCGAGCAGCCCGAGCCCGACCGTGAACATGCCGGCGACGCCGCCCGCGCGGAACGCGATCTTCAGTGCGCGCCGCAGCCCTGACTCACGAGCCGCGTTCGCGGTCCGCACGTTGGCGCGGACCGCGAGCCACATCCCCGCGTACCCGGTCAGCGCGCTGAACCCTGCGCCGAGGATGAACGCGAGCGAGCGACCGAGCTTGATCGACAGCTCCGAGTGCGTGGCGTTCTCGGGGGCGGGCAGGATGAAGAAGAGAAGGACCGTGAGGAGCGCGAGGAAGATCCCGAGGGTCCGGAACTGGCGGGACAGGTAGGCCTTGGCACCCTCCTGGATCGCGCGGGCGATCTCCTTCATCTTCTCGGTGCCCTCGGATGCGCCGAGCACCTCCCGGACCAGGTAGTAGGCGAAGACGAGCGCTACGAGCGAGATGCCGAAGATCACCCAGAGATAGGTGACCTCCGTCGACGTGAAGTCGACCGCGAGCGGGCCGCCTTCCTGAGCCAGGATGCCGTGCACATGGACCTCCAGTTGCGTGGATTCGTTGAAAGGACGTTGCGCCGGACCGCAGAACGGCGGGCAGTATAGGAAACGTGCCAGGTCAGTGACCTGAAGCGTCGTTCGTCCCCCCGTCTCCTCCTTCGCCGATCGATTCTTCCTCCGCGGACGGCGAGAGGCGCAGGACGATCCAGCCGAGGGCACCTGCCAGGACCGACGCGGCGATGATCCCCACCTTCGCTTCGGCGATCAACAGCTCGTTGTCGAAGGCCAGTTCCGCCATGAACAGACTGACGGTGAAGCCGATGCCCGCGACAGCGGAAGCCCCGATGAGATGGGCCGGACGGACCCCGGTGGGAAAACGAGCGACCCGCAGCGCCACCGCCAGGGCGGCGGCACCAGAGACGCCGACAACCTTGCCGATCACGAGGCCGAGCATGACGCCGAGCGTCACGCGGCTCGTCGATGCAGCGCCGACCTGCTCACCGGTGAGGCGAACGCCCGCGTTCGCGAGTGCGAACAACGGGATGATCACGAAGCTCGTCCACGGAAGCAGCGCGTGCTCCGTACGCGCGAGCGGCGAGACCGCCTCGCGCGAAAGGGACGCGAGCCGGAGCCACTGCCCTGCATCCGCGTCGGGTGGCTCGGGATGGTCCACCGTCTGGTCGGCGGTTCGTCTCGCCTCGGCGCTCACCGCTCGCGGGCGTTGGAAGGACTCGGCGGGAGCGAGCAGGCCGAGCACGACGCCTGCGATCGCCGGGTGCACTCCCGACTCGTACGTCGCGAGCCACACGAGCGCGCCGAGACCGACGAAGGCCGACATCGCTCTCACTCCGGCACGCTGGAGCAGAAGCATCAGTCCACACAGACCTGCGGCCACGGCGAGGAAGCCGAGCGACACGCCACCCGCGTAGAAGAGCGCGATCACGAGGATCGCGCCGATGTCGTCCACGATCGCCAGCGTGAGGATGAACGGCTTCAACCCGGCCGGGGCGTGGCGCGCCGCGAGGACCAGGACGCCGAGGGCGAAGGCGATGTCTGTCGCCATCGGGATGCCCCATCCAGAGGAGCCCCTCCCGCCCGCGTTCAGGGCGACGTAGATCAGGGCCGGTACGATCATGCCGCCGATCGCGGCCACTACGGGCAGCGCGGCGGCTCGCCGATCCTGTAATTCCCCCGTCTGGAACTCGCGCTTGATCTCGAGACCGACCACCAGGAAGAACAGCGTCATCAATCCATCGTTCACCCAGTGCCGGAGGTCGTCGCCGATGGCCCACGCTCCCAGGCGGAGCTCGGCGGGCGTTCTCCAGAATCCCTCGTAGGCGTCACCCCACGGCGAGTTCGCCCACACGAGCGCGACCGCGGCCGCGAGGAGGAGCATCGTCCCGCTTGCGGCAGCGGTGGACAGGAACTCCTGGAGTGGCCGAACGATGCGTCGCGGCACCGGTCGATCGGACCTGGACCAGGGTGGTCGGATCTGCGGATGTGGCGCGCCGTCTGGTCGTTCGCTCACGTCGGAACCTCGCTCGCCGACCAGTCTTCCCGGCACACCGTCAGGGTGGAACCGGCGCATCCTATCCCACGCCGACCCCTCGACGCGCGTGTGCGAGGGTGATTGGAACACCTCCGAACGGCGTGTAGCCTCGGTCGCGCCTTGACACAGCAGCCCCCCGCCGCCGATCCCGCGCGGCGATCCCCCACGAGTCGCGCGGAGGACTCCGCGCGCCGCCGGACGATCGCCCGCCGTCGCACCGCTGTCGCCGTCGGTGGCGTCGCGGTGGTCGCGATCGCCGCGATCCTCCTGTCGGGAGGCAAGGTGCCCCTGGTCGATGGCGGACCGGACGGACCGGGCGCGTTCAGTTTCGAGCTCGGCAAGGTCCAGGCGACCGCCATCAGCCACACGCCCCGATCCGAGCTGAACGACGTGGCTCAGCAAGCCGGTGCGGGCGTCAAGGAGACGATGGACGAGCTCTACTTCCGCGCGTTCGTGGACCAGGGCTCGTGGGGCGACTACGAGGCGGCGTTCGAGCTCTTCGAGGGGCGCGCCGCCACGAGCGCCGGCTCTGACGCCGACGTGCTCACGCTCGGATCCACGGCCGAAGACGACTTCGAGGCGCTCGACGCGGCGACTGGAACCCTCACGGTGTCCGTGCTCACCGATGCGAAGGACGCCCCCGTCAGCGCGGTGGCCCAGGTCCAGTTCGAGGCGACCGTGGCAGCCCGGGAGGGTGGCTCGTCGAGGCACGTGGTGAGCGTCGGCTCGTTCTTCCTGCGTCAGGTCGGGGGCGAGTGGCGGATCTTCGCGTACGAGGTCGATCGCGATGACGTCGAGGCGGTCGCCACGAGCCCATCGGGGTCGCCATCGTGATGTGGCGACGGCTGATCGCGATGGTCGCGACGCTCGCGGCAGGCGTCTCAGGCCTCGGCGTGGCGACGCTGCACGCGACACCCGCCGTGGGTGCCCCCGTGATGCAGATCGGTGCAGCCCACGCCGAGTACGGGCCGACGATCACCGGGAACGATCCGATCTTCATCCTGATCCTCGGGAGCGACTCCCGGCCGGGTACGGCGCTGGAGGATGGGCTCTGCGACTCGATCCACATCCTCGGGATCGATCCGAAGACGAAACGGGCCACCCTGGTGGGGATCCCCCGCGACTCCTACGTGCCGATCGCGAGCGGGGGGATGAACAGGATCAACGTCGCGCTCCCACAGGGCGGTCCCGAGGGGATGGTCGCGACGGTCGAGAACCTCACCGGCATCACGTTCGACTACTACCTGCTCACCGGCTTCGAGGGGATGACGCGGATCTTCGACGCGCTCGGCGGGCTCCGGATCGACGTCCCGTACTCCTTCAAGGGCTACGAGAACACCGATTTCACCGAGGGCCCTACCACGATGACGGGTGCGGAGACACTCGAGTACTCGCGCACACGCAAGTCGCTGTCCCACGGGGACTTCGACAGATCGATGAACCAAGGGCGGATCATGCTCGCGGCGTTCTCGCAGTTCCGAGCGGAGTTCCGGAAGGATCCTGCCGCCCTGTTCCAGTGGATCGCGGCAGGGATGCGCAATGTCTCCACCGACCTCCCGCTGGACGAGCTGCTCACCCTGGCGTTCACGTCGTGGGAGATCCGTCCCGCCCGCCTCACGAACCTGGTCGCGGTGGGGAGAATCGGCACCGCGGGTGGTGCAAGCATCGTGAACCTCCCGTCACCGCACCTGGTGTTCCAGGACATCGCCGCCGACGGGTTCATCCTGCCCGGGGACATCCCGGCCGACGCCGAACCCGCGGGCTAGCTCGGCGGCGTTGTCGAGACCTCGCGTCCATCCGTAGCCTGGAGTGACATTGGCGAAGGAGCAGACCCCGTCTCGGTC
>DATFGG010000014.1:0-2477 GCA_035249665.1 Actinomycetota bacterium
AAGTCGCTCGCGGCGCAGCTGGCGAACGAGTTCCGCGAGGTCTTCCCCGAGAACGCGGTCGAGTACTTCGTGAGCTATTACGACTACTACCAGCCCGAGGCCTACGTCCCGCAGACCGACACCTACATCGAGAAGGACTCCTCGATCAACGACGAGATCGAGCGCCTGCGCCACTCCGCCACGGCCGCGCTCCTGTCACGCCGGGACGTCCTCATCGTTGCGAGCGTCTCGTGCATCTACGGCCTGGGCTCTCCCGAGCAGTACGAGGGGCAGATCCTGCGCACCGTCCGCGGCACGGACCTCCCGCTCGAGTTCGCGATGCAGCGCCTCGTCGACATCCAGTACAAGCGGAACAACGCCACACGCGCCCGCGGCACGTTCCGGGTGCAGGGCGACACGCTCGAGGTGTTCCCGAGCTACGAGCAGACGGGCTACCGGATCGAGTGGTGGGGCGAGACGATCGAGAAGATCAGCCGTTTCGACCCGCTCACGGGCGAGCTCCTCACCGATTCGATCACCGACCTGACGACGTTCCCGGCGACCCACTACGTCTCGAGCGAGGAGCGTATGCAGCAGGCGATCGTGACGATCGAGGAGGAGCTCCAGGAGCGGCTGGCGGAGCTCGAGTCCCAGAGCAAGCTCCTCGAGGCCGAGCGCCTGCGGATGCGGACGACGTACGACCTCGAGATGCTCCGAGAGGTCGGGTTCTGCTCGGGGATCGAGAACTACTCGCGGCATCTCGATGCTCGGGCTCCCGGGAGCGCGCCGTACACGCTGCTCGACTATTTCCCGGACGACTATCTCGTGGTCCTCGACGAGTCGCACGTGACGGTTCCACAGCTCCACGGCATGTACGAGGGCGACATCTCGCGGAAGTCCACGCTCGTCGAGTTCGGGTTCCGATTGCCGAGCGCCATCGACAACCGGCCGCTGCGCTTCGAGGAGTTCCAGGAGCGGGTGCAGCAGGTCGTGTACATGTCCGCTACGCCGGGTCCCTGGGAGCTGAAGGTGTCCGAGCGCATCGTGGAGCAGATCGTCCGGCCTACGGGGCTGATCGACCCGGAGGTCGAGATCCGCCCGACCAAGGGTCAGGTCGACGACCTGATCGAGGAGATCCGCCGTCGTGCGGAGGCGGAGCAGCGGGTACTGGTCACGACGCTCACGAAGAAGATGGCGGAAGACCTCACGGACTACCTGATCGAGATGGGGATCCGCGTGCGCTACCTCCACTCCGAGGTCGACACGATCCAGCGGATCGAGATCATCCGCGACCTCCGGTTGGGAGAGTTCGACGTCCTCGTGGGGATCAACCTGCTCCGCGAAGGACTCGACCTGCCCGAGGTGTCCCTCGTGGCGATCCTCGATGCCGACAAGGAGGGGTTCCTTCGGTCGGACACGTCGCTGATCCAGACGATCGGTCGCGCCGCGCGCAACGTCGACGGCACGGTCTTGATGTACGCGGACGCCGTCACCGACTCGATGAAGACCGCGATCAGCGAGACCCAGCGCCGACGGATGATCCAGGCGGCCTACAACACGGAGCACGGTATCGATCCCACGACGATCCGGAGGCGCGTGCACGACATCCTGCTCTCGATCGCCGAGGACCCTGCCAAGCGCGCCACCTCGCCGCGGAAGGAGCGGCGACAGCGCGTCGCCCGGCCGGAGATGCCCCAGGAGGAGGTCGAGCGCCTCCTGCTCGAGCTCGAGGAGGAGATGCACCAGGCGGCGAAGGACCTCCGCTTCGAGTACGCCGCTCGGTTGCGCGACGAGGTGGTCGACCTCCGCAAGGAGCTCAAGGCCCTCCGCGCTGCCGGGGTCGGAGCGTGAACCGCCTCTCCGTCCGAGCCCCGGCCGGGTGGCTCGGACCGGGCGGGTTCCTCGAGGACGTCCAGATCGTCTGCGAGGGAGGCATGATCACGTACGCCGGCGCGGCCACAGGCGTCGACGCGGCCGACCGGGAGATCATCGTCGACGGCTTCGTGATGCCCGCGGTGGCGGATCGTCACGTCCACATCGAGCTGTCGAACCCGGCGGCGGTGCTCGCCGGTGGCGTCACCGCGGTCCGCGACCTCGCGTGGCCGGTGGAGCGGATCTTCGCGCTCGCCGACGCGTCCGAGATGCCGTCCTTCGACGGGCCGTTGATCAAGGCCGCCGGGCCGATGCTCACCGCTCCCGGCGGGTACCCCACGCAGGACTCGTGGGCGCCGCCCGGGACCGGGCGCGAGATCAAGGGCACCGACGATGCCACGGCGGCCGTGGAGGAGCTCGCGCGCCTCGGGGCCGCCGCGATCAAGGTGGCGTTGAACACGGACGCCGGCCCCACACCCACGGACGGAGAGCTGTCGGCGATCTGCGACGCCGCCCATGCCGCCGACCTCCCCGTCACCGCGCACGCGCAGGGGAAGGGGCAGGTCGAGCGCGCGCTCGGTGCGGGGGTGGACGAGCTCGCGCACACCCCATGGACCCGGTTGTCT
>DATFGG010000015.1:0-2329 GCA_035249665.1 Actinomycetota bacterium
CGTGGTCTTCCCGCAGCCGGAGGGTCCGAGGAACACGAACAACACACCGTCCGGTACCGTCAGCCGCAGATCGTCCAGCGCGACCGTGCCGTCGCGGAAGACCTTCGTAACGCCGTCGAAGGAGATCTCGGCCATCGCTTCGGGCTATGCCCACCAGATCTCGGTCTTCGGCTCCCGCGGGATGATCGCGGTGAGTACGTCTATGCCCCGACGGAGCCCCTCCTCGATCGACAGGAGGAGGTCCTCGTGCTCGATGCTCACGACGTAGTCGTAGTCGACGGCCCGCAACGCGCTCACGATGTCGCGCCACACCTTCTCGCCCATCCCGTAGCCAACGGTGCGGAAAGACCACGCTCGATCACGGATCTCGCCGTAGTGCTTGGTATCGAGGATGCCGTTGCGCCGGACGTTGCCCTGATCGATGAACGTGTCCTTGGCGTGGACGTGGAACAGCGCGTCGGCGGCCCCGAGCACCTTGATCGCCTCGACGGCGTCGATGCCCTGCCAGAACAGGTGGCTGGGATCGAGGTTGGCGCCGATCTCGGGGCCGACGGCGTCGCGCAGACGCAGGAGCGTCTCGGGGTTGTACGCGAGGAACCCAGGATGCATCTCGAAGCCGATCTTCGTGATGCCGTGGGATCGGGCGAACTCGGCCGCCTCGGTCCAGTACGGGATGGCGACCTCGTTCCACTGCCAGTCGAGGATCTTCAGGAAGTCCTCGGGCCACGGGCACGTGACCCAGTTGGGGTACCTCGCGCCCTCGTGGTCGCCCGGACAGCCGGAGAACGCCATCACGACCGGGACCTCCAAGAGTTCCGCGAGCCGAACGGTCTTGTCCCATACGGCGCGGTCGCGCGCACGGAAGTCCGCGTCGGGATGCAGCGGATTCCCGTGCTGGCTGAGCCCGCTGATGATCATGTTGCGATCCTCGACGGCCTTGCGGAACGCACGCGCCTTCGATCCATCGGCGAGGAGCTCGTCGGGCTTGCAGTGCGCGTCCCCCGGATAGTTTCCGGTGCCGATCTCCACGGCCTCGAGGCCCATCTCCGCGAAGCGATCGAGCGCCTCCTCGAACGGACGATCCCGGTACAGGACGGTGAACACACCGAGCTTCACGCCGTCACCTCCGATCGGATGTCTACCCACCGACCCTCGCGGTCGCTGCGAAGGATCGCGTCGACGACGCGCAGAACCTGAGCGGCCTCGTCGAAGGTCGCGACCGTCTGCAGCGCCCCGTCGCCTCGGACGACCGCGTAGAAGTCCTCGAACAGGCCGCGCATCGCGTCGGGCCAGCCCTCCTGATGCCCGCCGGGGTAGTGGACGAGCGGCGCGGCCTCAGGCGCGACGAGCGACGGATCGCGGAGGACGCGCTCGTTCGGTGCGTCGCGGCGGCCGACGTGCAAGACGTTCGGATCCTCCTGGTTCCAGGAGTAGCTCTCGCGCGCCGCGTCGAGCTCGATCGTCAGCTCGTTCTTCTTGCCGGCGCTCACCTGCGAGATCGTGCACGCTCCGATCGCGCCGCCGCGGAGGCGGAGCAGGATCGTCGCGGCATCCTCGGTGTCGACGGCGACGCGCGTCCGCGCATCGCCGCCGCCGCCGCGCTCGAACGTCCGGACCTCGCCGGGTCGAAGCCGCTCGTCGTGGAGACGGGCCAGCTGCGCGCACACGGCGACGACTTCGTCGCCGGTCACGTGCTGCACGAGGTCGATCCAGTGGGAGCCGATGTCGCCGACGGCGCGGGCGGCCCCGCCCTGATCGGCCTGGAGGCGCCAGTTCCAGTCGTCGTCGAACAGCAGCCAGTCCTGCAGGTAGGCGCCGTGGATCAGGTGAACCCGGCCGGCGCCGCCCGAGCGGATCGCCTGGCGCAGGTGTTGGATCAGCGGGAAATGCCGGTAGGTGAAGCAGACACCGGTCACCATCCCGGTGGTCTGCGCCCTCGCGGCCAGATCCTCCGCCTGATCGAGGTCGAAGGCCAGCGGCTTCTCGGAAAGCACGTGCTTGCCGGCATCGAGCGCGGCGCTCGTGATCGCATGATGGAGGTGGTTCGGCGTGCAGTTGTGCACGACGTCGACCTCGGGGTCCCCCAGGAGGTCTTCGAGTGCCCCGTAGGCGCGCTCGACGCCGAGACGATCGGCTGCTCCGCGGCTCCGTTCCGCGGTACTGGTCAGGATGCCGAGCGGCGTCACGCCCCCGACGCGCCGCAGCGCGTCGAGGTGCGACGCCGCCGCGAACCCTCCGCCGACGATCGCCACACCGAGTCGCTCACGCATCGGTCCGATGCTAGTCGCTCCGTCCGAACCGCCGGTGAGGATGTGGTAGCCGCCCGCGG
>DATFGG010000016.1:0-2822 GCA_035249665.1 Actinomycetota bacterium
CTGGAGCGCGAGCGCCTGCGCCGTTCCCAGCAGGAGGCCCTCCCTCGGTCCGATCGAGTCGAAGTCGCGATCGCTCCGGGCACGGCGATCGACGACGACGAGTACGACCCCGAAGGCGACGAGCATCACGGCGATCAACCAGGGAGCGCCCAGCTTCTCCTGGATCACGCTCTCGAACAGCGCCCCGATGATCGCGCCCGGGATCGTCCCGGCGACGAGGGCCCAAGCGATGCGCTGGTCCGGGGTGGTCATCCGCCGCGTGGCGATCGAGTGGAACCACGCTGCGGCGTACCGCGCGATATCGCGACGAAAATAGATCAACGCCCCGAGGAGCGTCCCCATGTGCAGTGCCACGTCGAACGACTTCTGCAGGTCTGCGTCGCCGATCGCTCCCCATCCGAACATCCACGGCACGAGGATCAGATGTCCTGAGCTGGAGACCGGCGCGAACTCCGTTGCCCCCTGCACGAGGCCGAGGACGATCGCTTGCAGGATGCTCACACGGTCCTTTCGGTCTCCTGGCCGTCGGGAAAGGTCCGCCTGATGCTAGCGGTCGGCCGTCACCGGAACGGTGAAGGACGAGCCGGGCACGAGATCGTCGGGACCTCGAACGGCGACGGAGAGCGTGGCGAACGCCGACGCGAACGCGAGGCGCTCCGCGTCCGTGGGGGAGACGAGCAGGACGAGCCCGATCCCGCCCTGCGTCGGGGCGGTGGCGCCTCCGAAGGAGGCGCCACCGCCCGCCCGGTCGACGGCGAGCACCTCGATCGCTTCGCCCGCCACCTCCGTGTGGGCGCCGCCTCCCCCGAAGGTGGCGATCACGTCGACCAAGTCACCGGGCCGCACGCCGACCGCCGACGCGACAGGTATCTCGACCGCACGCATGCCGGCGCCGATGAGCGAGGCGGTCGGACCCGAGCGCGAACCGGCCAGCCGGAGCTGGGTGACGACCTCGCCCGCCGCGATGTCCGCGACCACGATCCGTCCCGTGGCGCGAGCGAGGTCGCGGATGGCACCGGGCGGCGCGAAGCGGGACGGAAGGGTCACGATCTCGAGGACGGTCTCGGTGAGGACGGAGCCTCGCGGAACGTGCGCGGCAGCCGCGACGACGGCGATGGGGGGACCGCCGTCCGGGCGCACCACGTCGAGCCGGTGCGCGTAGGCGCGCATCACGAGCGCCGCCGCCAGCGCGCTCGCGACGGATGCCGAAAGCAGGACGAAGGACGATCGCGGCAGCTTCCGGCGGAAGAGCATGGGCGCGACCGTAGACGGGCCCTGGGCGCCGCACAGTGACCTCCGTCACTCGACGGGGCGGAGTCCGCCCTTCTCGTCCGGGGGTTCGAGCGGAAGCGTCTTCACCCGGAACTCCTCGAGCGCCTGCTTGCCGACGATCGTCGCGACCGCCTCCCGCATCCTGTCGGCGAGCTGCTCGGGATCCTCGTCGGTCACGAACCGGACCTCGACGGTGACGAGGGCTCGGCGGGCCGTCATCCGTTGCCGGTGCCGGCCAGGGCGGTCGCGCACGGGCACGTCCGTTCGACCGGCACCGCGGGGATCGCGGCGAACAGGAGGTCTCGGAGCGTGTCGATGTTCTCGCCGAACACCTTGAGGACCTCCTCGTGGGTGACCGCCGGGATGTCGTCCACGCCGACGTCGTAGTCGGTGACGAGCGCCACGTTGCCGTAGCAGAGCTCGAGCTCCCTCGCGAGCGTCGCCTCCGGGAACTGCGTCATCCCGATCACGTCGGCGCCGAGCTGCGCGTACATCCGCGACTCCGCCACGGTCGAGAACCGCGGGCCCTCGATCACGACCATCGTTCCCCCGTCGCGGTGCTCGATGCCCTGGGAGGCGGCCGTCTTCACCAGCGTCTCGCGGAGCGTCGGGCAATACGGATCGGCGAACGACACGTGCGTCGTCTGCGGACCGTCGTAGAACGTGTTCGCGCGAGACTTCGTGAAGTCGATCGCCTGATCGCTCACCACGAGGGTGCGAGGAGGGATCTCCTTGCGGAGCGACCCTGCCGCGCAGGGCCCGAACACCCGGGTGACCCCGAGGTCCTTCAGCGCCCAGAGGTTCGCCCGGTACGGGACCAGGTGTGGCGGGAACCGATGGTCAGTCCCGTGGCGGGGAAGGAACGCGACCCTGCGGTCGCCGACCGTCCCGATCGTGATCGGCGCGGAGGGCGCGCCGAACGGCGTCTCCACCTCGATCGTCGTCGTGTCCTCGAGGAACGCGTAGAACCCCGACCCCCCGATGACCCCGATCTCCGCCCGGGCCTCGGTCACGAGGGCGCCGGCTCCTTCTTCGCGGGCGTCGACGACCTCTCGGACGCGCCGGAGGAGCCTTTCGTGCTCGTGTCCTTCGATCCGTCGCTCGACGTCGCGCCGTCGGTCTTCTTCGCGTCTCCTTTTCTCTCTCCTGGCTTCTTCTCGCTCTTCTCGCCGTCGGACCGTGACTCCGCCGATGCCTTCGACTTCTTCCCGTGGTCCGTCGCGTAGAAGCCGGAACCCTTGAACGAGATCGCCGGCGGCGCGAAGACCTTCCGGAGGCTGCCGCCGCACTCGGGACACATCGTCAGCGACTCGTCCCACATCGACTGCACGATGTCGAAGGTGTGGCCGCAGTCCCGGCACGTGTACTCGTAGGTGGGCATCCGACGCAAGTCTACCCGGGAGTCTATCCGCGGCTGACATCGGTTCCGCGACCGGAGTAGCGTTGCGCGCGTGAAGGTCCAGAACGCCGTGATCCCCGTGGCGGGTCTCGGCACCCGGTTCCTGCCGGCGACGAAGGCGACCCCCAAGGAGATGCTGCCGGTCGTCGAC
>DATFGG010000017.1:0-2904 GCA_035249665.1 Actinomycetota bacterium
GCCAGCCCCTCGACCGTCGTGACCTCCCGGCCGTCGGCTTGGAGCGCCAGGTAGCTGCAGGAGTTCACGGGCTTGCCGTCGAGGAGCATCATGCAAGCGCCGCACTCCGAGTCGTCGCATCCTTCCTTGGAGCCCGTGAGCCCGATCACATCGCGGGCGGCGTCGAGCAGGCTGATGTGGGGATCGAGCTCCACCTCGTACGCGACCCCGTTGACGCGCAGCGTGGCCGGGACGTTCATGCGCTCGCCCCCCGAGCCGCGAACGTCGCGGCGCTCGCGGGGATCGGGACGTCCTCGCCTCGGGCGCGCGCCAACGCGACCGAGATCGCACGGCGCGCGATCACCTCTGCCATCGCGGCTCGATACGCGGCCGACCCTCGGACGTCATCAATCGGGGAGGAGCCGGCCGCGGTGGCGCGGGCGGCGGCGGCGATCGCCGCATCACCGCCGTCGGAGCCGGTGAGCGCCGCTTCCGCGTCCGGGACACGGCGGATGGTGGGAGCCAGCGCGGTGATCGCCACGCGGGCGTCCGCGACCGACGCGCCGTCGAGCCGCACGACGGCTGTCACGCCCACCACGGCGATCTCCATCTGACGGCGGTACTCGAGGCGGACGTACGCGGAGCCGGTCGCCGGGACGAGCGCCGGCACGTCGACGACCACGAGCAACTCGTGCGGGTCGGCCGCGGTCGTTCCCGGGCCGGTCCAGAGCTCGTCGAGCGGCACCTCCCGCTCACCCGACGCCGACCGGAGACGGGCGGACGCGCCGAAGCACAGGAGCGGCCCGCCGGTGTCCATCGCCGGCGACGCGTTCATCACGTTGCCGCCGATCGTGCCCTGCGCGCGGGTCGCGTGGGACCCGACGATCGCGGACCCGTCGGCGAGCGCGGTGAACCGCTCACGGATCAGGTCGTTCGACAGGATCTCGTCGTGGGTGACCAGAGCGCCGAGACGCAGCCCCTCGTCGCCCTCCGCGATCCCCCCGAGCGCGGCGATCCGATCGATCGCGACGATCGCCTCCGGGAGCGGCGCCTTGCCCTGGCGGGCCCCGACCACGAGGTCGGTCCCCCCGGCGACCGGCCGCGCCCCCGAGCCGAGAGCCTCGAGCGCGTCCTCCACCGTGGCCGCCGACGTGAACGTCCTCGTCACGACCCCACCTCGGCGGATGCGGCCCAGACCCGCTCGGGCGTCATCGGGAGCTGCCGAACATGCCGCCCGAGCACCTTGGCGACCGCGTTCGCGATCGCTGCGGCGGTCGGGACCTGCGGGGGCTCACCGACGCCCTTGGAACCGCGCGGCCCCGCGTTCTCCGTCGGGATCTCCACCCAGTCGATCTCGATCTCCGGAGCGTCGGAGCAGGTGACGAGCTTATAGTCGAGCAGGTGCGGGTTCCGCTGCCGCCCTGCGTCGTCGAACACGGTCCCCTCCGAGAGCGCGAGGCCGACACCCATCACCACACCGCCCGTCACCTGGCCGTCGGCGCCCATCCTGTTGAGGATGACGCCCGAGTCGTGCGCGGCGGCCACCTTCAGGACGCGGACCACACCGGTCTCGCGATCGACCTTCACGTGCGCCGCTTGGGTGATCAGCTGCGGGGCCGCGAACGTCTCGCTCCCGAGACGGCCGACGCATCCGCCCGTGTCGCCCGTCGGGACCTCGGGCACGTCGCCCGAGCCCTTCCCGTGGATCGTGCCGGCCCCGGCGATGTCCGCGATCGACACGGACCGATCGGGCGAGCCCTTCACCCGCACCTGCCCCTCGGCGAGCTCCAGGTCCTCGCGATCGACCTCGAGCTCGGCGGCGGCGGAGTCGAGGAGCTGGCCGCGCACGTCGGCCGCCGCGGCCAGGATCGCGCGACCGGAGTTGAACGTGGTCTGCGACCCACACGAGCCCATGTCCCAGTTCGCCGCCGCGGTGTCTTGGTAGAGCAACGTGAAGTTCTCCGGCTCCATGCCGAGCTCTTCGGCGACGAACGTCGGCATCGCCATGACGGCTCCGCTGCCGTTCTCCTGGGCGCCGGTCACGATCGTCCCGCTGCCGTCGCCGTTCAGGTGGATAAAGGCGCCGGAAGGAGCGGGCCCCGAGGGCCACCAGCCCACGGCGACGCCGATCGCCTCATCCTCGGGCAGGTCGCGCTCGTACCCGATCATCTCGACGGCGCGCTCCAAGGTCTGCTTCACGCCGATCTCGTCGAAGACCTGGCGCGTCGGACCCTCCGCGCCCTCCTCGATCAGCGTGCGACGGCGGAGATCCACCGGATCGATGCCGAGCTCCCCAGCGACCTCGTCCATGTGCTGCTCCAGGCCCCAGCACACCTGGGGAGCCGTGGGCGCCCGCACCGACCCGGACGGCTGCCGGTTCGAGTAGTTGAGGAACGACTCCACGGCGATGGCGTCGATCACGTACGGGCCGCACGCATGCATCGCGGCCATCTGCCCGAGGAATCCGCCCTCGCCGCAGTACGCGCCCTTGTCCAGGACCAGCCGAGCCTTGCGCGCCACGAGGCGTCCGTCCCGCATCGCCCCTGTCTCGAACTCCATCACGATCCCCTCGCGGCGCTGAGCGATCGCCCGGAACTCCTCCTCGCGGGAGAAGACCAGCCGCACCGGACGGCCCGCAGCACGCGCGAGGGCGGCCACCTGCGCCTCGAAATGCAAGTCGCACTTCGCTCCGAACCCACCGCCCAAGAGCGGGACGACCACCCGAACGTTCGCCTCCGGGATCTGCAGGGTCTGTGCGACCCCTGAGCGTGCGGCATAGGGGACCTGGGTCGATGACCAGATCGTGACCTGGTCCCCGCGCCACTCGGCGAGGACGGCGCGCGGCTCGATCGGCACGCCCTGCGAGGCGTCGGACTCGTAGCGGCTCTTCACGACGACGTCGGCCTCGGCCATCGCGGCGTCCGC
>DATFGG010000018.1:0-8133 GCA_035249665.1 Actinomycetota bacterium
TGCCAAGGAGCGATGGTGGAGCGCGACCTCCTCCCCGAGGCCGAGCCCGGGCGGCGGGGGCTCTGGCTCGGGATCCTCGTCTACCGATGGGCCTCGTTCGCGCTCACGGTGGTCCTCGCGTCGATCGTTCCGCTCGAAGAGCCGGCACTGGCGTGGATCGCGATCGCCGCCCTCGGGATCTGGATCGGCGGTATCAGCTGGCTCCGGGCGTGGGACCGGCCCGCGACCCGATGGATCGACATGGTCGTCTCGGCGGGGTTCCTCCTGGTCGCGCCGGTGCTCGCCCAACCGGGGTCGCTCAGCGAGCAGCCGTTCCTCGGGGCCGCCTATCCGCTGTCGACCGTGCTCACGTGGGCAGCCACCGCCGGCCTCGTGCCGGGACTGGCCGTCGCGGGGCTGTTCTCCGTCCCCCTCGCGCTGTCGCGGCCCCTGAACGACCTCCCCTACGACGAGCTCTCGGCGGGTGAGATCGCCGGCGTGGTCACGATGGGCGTCTACTACGCGTTCGGCGCCGTCACCATCGGGTTGTTCGCCGGGACGCTCGAGCGGGCGGCACGCGACCTGCGGCGGGCGAACGAGGCCGCGCTCGCCGAACGGGAGCGAGCCGCGCGCTCCAGGGAACGCGAGGCGATGGCCCGGACCCTGCACGACTCCGTCCTCCAGTCGCTGGCGCTCGTGCAGCGGCGTGGTCGTGAGCTCGCCGCGCAGGATCGGGTCGCTGGGTCCGAGGTGGCGGAGCTCGCCCGTGTGGCCGAGGACGAGGAGCGCCAGCTCCGGGCGCTCCTGCGTCGGGAGCCGGAGGACGCGCCCGAGGGCACGCTCCCATTGCGGACGGTGCTCCAGGCGGCCGCGTTCGGCATCTCCGGGATCGCCGTGACGGTCTCCACGGTCGATCCCGTCTGGATCCCGGCGAGCGGGGCCGAGGAGGTCTCGGCCGCCGTCCGGCAGGCCCTCGACAACGTGGTCGAGCATGCGCGGGCGAGCGGCGTCACGATCTTCGGCGAGCGCGAGGGGTCGGACATCGCGATCTCGGTCCGTGACGACGGCGAAGGCTTCGTCGTCGACGAGGCGGCCATGGCGGCCGACGGGAAGCTCGGGATCTCGAGGAGCATGCGCGGGCGGATCGAGCAGATCGGTGGGACGATGCGGCTCGTGAGCGCGCCGGGACGGGGCACGGAGGTGGAGTTCCGTCTCCCCGCGCCCGGAACGAGCGACGAGGCGGGCGCGCCTTGAGCCGGGTGAACGGTGTGGACGCCGGCGGGGATGAGGCCGAGCAGATCCGGGTCGTGATCGTCGACGACCATCCCTCGCTCCGCGACGGCGTGCGAGCCGATCTCGAGGGCTCGGGGGTGGCGACCGTGGTCGGTGAGGCCTCCGATGGGGGCGAGGCGATCGACGTGGTCCGGCGGTCGATGCCCGACGTCGTGCTGATGGACCTCTCGATGCCGACCGTCCAGGGCGTGGACGCGATCAGGGCGATCGCCGAGGAGCTCCCGCACGTGAAGATCCTGGTGCTCTCCGCGTCCGAGGCGGAGGCGAACGTCCTGGAGGCGATCAAGCTCGGCGCCGCCGGGTACCTGCTGAAGACGTCCACCGCCGCGGAGCTCGCCGACGGTGTCACGCGGGTCTACGCGGGCGACGCCGTGTTCACGCCGTCACTGGCCGGGCTCCTGCTCTCGGAGTTCCGCCGGACGGCGGACGTGGAACCCGGCGAGCCGGGGCTCACGCAGCGAGAGAACGAGATCCTGCGGCTCGTCGCGAAGGGCTACGCGTACGGCCAGATCGCCCAGGAGCTCTTCATCAGCACGAAGACCGTCCAGAACCACGTGCGGAACATCCTCACGAAGCTGCACCTGCGGAGCCGCTACGAGCTGATGCGGTACGCGATCAAGCGAGGCCTCGACCACACGGAGTAGGCCGCCTCACTCATCGTCGACGCGACGGAGCCTCTTGATCCTCGCGCGTCGCTTCTTCGCGGCGATGCGCCGGTCGACGGCCCGCTTGCCGGGCTTCGTGGGGCGGCGCGTGCGGGGCGGTGGAGCGAGCGCCTGGGCGAGGACGTGCTTCAGCCGTTCCTCCGCGGCCTCGCGGTTCCGCAGCTGCGACCGTTCCTCCTGCGCGGTGATCGTGAGCACGCCGTCGGTGAGCCGATCGGCCAGCCGCTCGAGCGCGCGGGCACGCTGCACCGGCCCGAGCGCGGTTGTCGTGGCGAGGTCGAGGCTCAGCTGCACCCGGGAGTCCGCGGTGTTGACCGACTGCCCGCCGGGTCCCGACGACCGGCTGAAGCGCCACCGCAGCTCCTTCTCCGGGATCGTGACGGACCGTGTGACGCGGATCGGGCCGGGCACGAGGCTGCTGAGCCGGCTATCCGGTCAGGACGGCGGCGGAATCCTGGTCGAGGATGGCGACCCCGCCCTCGACGATGGCGACGCCTGCCTCAGCCTTGGCCTCGGCCTTGGCCTCAACCGAGGCGACATCGCCCTCGACCGCGGCGGCACCGTCCTCGACGATGGCGGCCGCTCCGTCCTCGATGGCGCCTGCGCCGTCCTCGATGGCACCGGCGCCGTCCTTGGGACCGCGGCCGTTGTCGGTGCCC
Source organism: Actinomycetota bacterium (assembly GCA_035249665.1). Classification (GTDB taxonomy): domain Bacteria; phylum Actinomycetota; class UBA4738; order UBA4738; family HRBIN12; genus JAJNBA01. Next base: position 2,597 of record DATFGG010000018.1, read on the forward strand.
GGCGTCGGTTCCGGCACGGGCCCTGGGTCGATCTTCTCCTCCAGGGTCGTCACCGAGACGACGGCGGAGGGTGGAGAATCGCCCCCGGCGCTCGTCGCGACTACCCGGTACAGGTAGGTGGTCTCCGGGAGCAGCGCCGAATCCGTGTAGGCGGTGACGTCCATGCCCGTCGTGCCGATCACGATCCAACCGGTCGAGTCCTCCGTCGAGCGCTCGATCCGGTAGCCGGTCTCGCCCGCGCCGTCGGCCCAGGACAGGTCCACCGTCGTGGACGTCGCAACCGCCATCACGGAGGGCGCCTCCGGCGGCGCCATCGAGGTCGTGGCCGAGACGATGTCGGACGCGACCGCCGCTCCCGAGGTCGTGATCGCGGACACCCGATACCAATACGTCGTCGCCGGCTCGAGGCCCTCGTCCGTGTAGTCGGTCACATCGCCGTTCGTCCTGGTGACCAACGCCCAGGAAGTCGTGATGCCCGGCTGCTCGTCCGTCCGCTTGATCGAGTACGCCGTCGCCGCTGCCACCTCACGCCACTCGATGTGGATCGCGGTCGACGAGTGTGACTCGGCAGCAACCGCTTCGGGGACATCCCCGCCCGCCGTGGTGATGGGAGGCGAGCTCGGATCCGGCGAGGTCGCGACCGAGGGATCCGCCACGGCCCCCGTCGGGTTGGACGATCGCGTCGGTCCCGTGTCGAGCGAGCTCTCACCCGGAGCGAGCGGCCCGGAGCCCTGCTCGCCGGCCGTGGTGACCTGTTCGCTTGGGGCGGGGGTGGGGCTGAAGACGGCCACGGCCACGAACGCGGCCGAGAGAGCCACGCCGATCGATCCCCTCCGGAGTCGTTTCGGAGACAGTCCGGTTGGGCGATCCACGGCTGGGGGGCTCTCGACCCGGAGCGCCGAGTTCGTGCGCGCCCCGGCAGGGACCGTCGTGAACTCGCGCCAGAGCTCGTCCAGCTCTCGGATCTCTCGATTGAGCCGATGCTGGGTGAGGAGCTCGAGGCCGGCGAACCACCCCAGCACGAGGAAGTTCAGGCCGAACACGCCCGCCAGCACCCAAACCAGGACATCCATGGGAGCACTACCCTACGCCCCCAAGGGCCCTACGGTCCATCCCGCCCCTCGGTCCCCCACGGGGCCTACGACAGGCCCTTCGAACGGCCGGCCGTCCCGGCCGCTACCGGCCGCGACCCGCTCAGCCGCGCGCATGACCCGCAACACGTTGCGGCCGGCGACCTTCAGGAGGGCCTCGCCGTCGTAGCCGCGTTCGACGAGCTCGGCGAACAGGGCGGGATACGTCGAGACGTCTTCCAGCCCCTCCGGCATCCCGGGAAGTCCGTCGAAATCGCCCCCGACGCCCACGTGATCGATTCCGGCCACGTCGCGGATGTGGTCGATGTGATCGGCCACGTCCTGGATCGAGCTCGCCGGCGTCGGCTGGGTCTCCTCCATCTGCTCCACCGCAGCTCGAACCGCGTCGGGGTCGTCGGGATGCTCCTCCTTCAGCCTGCGGATCTCCCGCCACTCGGCCTCGTTGGCCTCCGCGCCCTCAGCGGTGAGAAACCAGGGCACGAAGGTCGCACAGATGACGCCGTCCGTACGACCGACCAGCTCGATCACGTCGTCCGGCACGTTGCGCGGCACGTCGCAGAGCGCGCGAGCGTTCGAGTGCGAGAAGAAGACGGGGGCGCTCGAGACCTCGATCGCCTGCCGCATCGTGTCATCGGAGACGTGCGACAGGTCGACGAGCATCCCGAGGTGGTTCAGCTCGCGGACGACCTCCTCGCCGAACGAGGTGAGGCCGCCGTGTGCCCGCTCGCCCGTCCCCGAGTCCGCCCACGGCGTGTCGTCGTTGTGGGTGAGGGTGAGGTAGCCCGCGCCGAGACGGGCGAGGATCCGCAGGGCGCCGAGCGATGAGCCGATCGATTGCCCGCCCTCGACCCCGATCATCGAGGCCACGCGCCCGGCCGCCGCGATCCGCTCCACGTCGTCGGCCGTGCGGGCGAGCTCGAGGCGGTCGGGATGCGACCGCACGAGCGCGAACAGCGCGTCGATCTGCTCGAGCGTCATCGTCACGGCCGCGTGTGGATCGGCCAGGTCGGAGGGGACGTAGACCGACCAGAACTGTCCGCGGACGCCTCCCTGCTCGAGGCGCGGGAGATCGGTGTGGAGGCTGGGGGCGGACGCACCGACGTCGTGCGACTCGCCGTTCTCCGCCGCCTTCCGAAGCGCCCACACGAGGTCGTTGTGCCCGTCGATCAGCGGTGCGGATCGGAGCAGCTCCGCGATCCGGTCCGATGCCATCCGCGGATGGTATCGGAGGTTGAGTGGTATGCTTGTCGCATGTCACAGCAGATAGCGATACGCATACCGGACGCCCTGGCACAACAACTCGAGGAGCTCGTCTCCTCGGGTCGCTTCGAGACGAAGGCGGATGCCGTCCGCACCGCCCTGGAGGCCATGATCGATGGGGCGCGAAGGGCGGACATCGGCCGGCAGATCGTCGAAGGATACCGGCGCGTTCCCCAGGAGGACGTCGACGTCGCGGCGGCGAGTCAGGCCGCCGCCCGCTCGATCGACGAAGAGCCCTGGTGAGATGACGATCGAGCGCGGCGAGGTCTGGTGGGCCGAGACGCCTGAGTCGTCGAAAGGCCGACCGTTCCTCGTCCTCACCCGGAACGAAGCGATCCCCGTCCTGCGTACGCTGCTCGTCGCACCGATCTCTCGCACGATCCGGCGCATCCCGACGGAGGTCCCCCTCGGACTTTCCGAGGGTCTGCCCGTCGCGTCCGCCGCGACGTTCGACGCCGTGCTCACGGTCCCGAAATCGATGCTCGTTCGCAGGATGGGTGCCCTCGCACCGGAGCGCCACGCCGAGCTGTGCGAGGCGTTCGCCGCGGCCGTCGATTGCTGACGCGCTCGGCGATGCGCCATGCTGGGCACGTGGCCGATTGGAACAAGGGCATCATCGAGGAGTTCCGCGCCAACGAGGGGAAGGTCGGCGGCTACTTCGACGGCGCGACGGTCCTCCTGCTCCACACGATCGGTCGTCGCACCGGGAAGGACCACGTCACGCCCTTGGTCTATCTCCCCGACGGCGATCGCTGGGCGGTGGTCGGTTCAAAGGGCGGAGCGCCCGCAGACCCCGACTGGGTGCGCAACCTCGAGGCGAACGGCGAGGCGACGATCGAGGTGGGCACCGACACGATCCCGGTGCGCGCCACGCAGATCCTCCGCGGTGGTCCCGAGTGGGACGACCTCTACGCTCGGCAGGTCGCGCGCCGAGAAGGCTTCGCGGACTACCTCGTGAAGACCGAAGGCATCCGGACGATCCCCGTGATCGTCCTGGAACGCCGCGCGGCCTAGAAGACCCGTCTAAAAGTCCCGGCGCCCTTCGAAGTGCGCCGCGACCTCGGGCCGTGTCAGCTGATACAGGGCGACGCGGTGCCCGCCCGCGCCCTCGAACGAGCAGATCGGCCCGTGCGGGATCTCGAAGCGGTGCTCCCGACGCCAGCCCCGACCCTCGAGGCCCTCGAGCGCCGCCCCCAGATCTGGGACCCGATAGACGAGGACCGGACGGTCGCCTTCCAGGTGATCCGTCAACAGGACGAGCGGGGGATCGTCGCTCAGCTCGACGGCCGCCACCCTCGTTCCCATCGAGTCGATCGCGAACACCACACGGCCACCGAGGACCTCGCCGAACCAGCGGAGATCCTCGGCGACGTCGCGGCTCGGGACGTAGAGGAAGTCGAGCGAGCCGAACGGCGCGGCCTCGGGCACTACGCGGCGATCGCGGCGATCGCGTTCGGAACGGTGTCCTCCGGCTTCACCGGCGACCACACCTGCTCGATCCGCCCTTCCTCGTCCACCAGGAAGGAGGAGCGCAGGATGCCCATATACGTGTGGCCACCGCGGCGCTTCTCGACCCACGTGCCCCAGGCCGTCGCCACGTCGTGGTCCTCGTCGGCGAGCAGCGGGAACCCGAGGTGGTACTTCTCGTCGAACCTGAGCTGCTTCTTCGGGTCATCCGGCGAGATCCCCACGACGTCGAGGCCGGTGCCCGCGAGCTCCTGCCGATGGTCGCGGAGATCGCACGACTGGACGGTGCACCCGGGTGTGTCCGCCTCCGGGTAGAAGTAGACGAGCAGCTTCCTGCCGCGGTAGTCCTCGAGTCGCACCGTCTCGCCGTGCTGCTCGAGGAGCGCGAACCCGGGCGCCGGATCGCCCACCTTGAGGGTCATGATGTCCGTCACTCTAGGCACGGACGGGCCCAACGACTCCACTAGGCTCCCCATCGTGCACACCAGGGGTCGGTGGTGGTTCGGACTCACGGCGCTCGCGGCCCTCACCGGACTGATCGTCCAGGTCCTCGTCGTCGCCGACCGTCGGGCGGGGTTCTTCGACACCTCCACGGAGCGCGCCCTCAACGTGTTCGCGTTCTTCACGATCCAGTCGAACATCATCGTCGGCATCACGAGCCTCGTGCTCGCGCTCCGCGCGGATCCAACGTCGATGATGTTCCGGGTCGCGCGGCTCACCGGGGTCGTCGCGATCGCCATCACGTTCGTCGTGTTCCACGTCGCGATCGCGCACCTGTTCGAGTTCGAGAGCTGGTCGCTCGTCGCCGACCGGATCCTCCACGCGATCGTGCCCATCCTCGCCGTCGTCGGGTGGCTGATGTATGGGCCGCGCGCCCTGGCCACGCGGAGGGTGTTGTGGCTCTCGCTCGTGTTCCCGGTCGCCTGGTGCATCTTCACCTTGATCCGGGGCGCGCTCGTCGGCTGGTATCCCTACCATTTCATCGACGTCGGGGAGCTCGGGTACGCGAAGGTGGGCGTCAACTGCCTCTGGGTGGCGGTGCTGTACCTGGGCGTCGCCGCAGGGCTCAGTACGTTCGACGGCTGGCTCGCGCGCTTCGCCGCTCGGTCGGACGAACCCCTCCGACACTAGCCCTGGTCCGCGTACCCGCGTAGCGATCCGCTAGCGGAGATCCGGGTTCAGCGAGTAGGTCGGGATGATCGTGCCCCGGTCGAGCACATGCCCGTCGATCGCGGCGCGGAACTCCTCGAGCGTGAACCCGGATCCGAGGCCGAGCGAGTCGACGTCGATCGCATACACGGTCGTCTCGTAGTGATGGACGTGCTCGTCGTTCCACGGGGGGTACGGGCCGTCCCAGCCACCGTAGGTTCCCTCGAGATCGGCGTTGCCCTCGAAGAGGCCGCGGTACCCGTTCTGCCCCGTGACCGCCCCGAGCGCGGGCGGCTCGGGCGGCTTGCCGTGGGCGACGAAGCCGTCGCCGCCGGCACCCTCGGCCAGCTCGTGCACGCTCGGCGGGATGTCGGCCACGAGCCAGTGCGCGAAGTCGACGCGCGGCTCGTCGTCACCGAGCGACAGCCCCGCGACGCCCATCCGCGTTCGGTCTGCGGGCACGTCTGGATCCACCACCGAGATCGCGAAGGAACGGGTCCCTTCGGGCTCGCCCGACCACCGGAGGTGCGGGCTCAGGTCGCGGCCGGCCATCTCGGCCTTGCCGTCGGC
>DATFGG010000019.1:0-2097 GCA_035249665.1 Actinomycetota bacterium
GATCGCGCACCGCGTCACGTCCGACGCGGAGCCGACGCTCACGACCGAGACCGGCTTCCATCCGCGGACCTCCGAGCTGACGAGCCGGACCACGGAGTACAACGGCTACTGGCTGCCGACGAGCTTCGACAACCACGGCGCAACCGACGAGTACTGGGCGTGCCGGGAGCGAGCCGCGATCATGGATCTCTCGCCGCTGCGGAAGTTCGAGGTGCTGGGCCCGGATGCCGAGGCGTTGCTGCAGGCGACCGTGACCCGCGACGTCCGCCGGTTGTCGGACGGCCACGTCGTCTACACGGCGATGTGCAACGAGACGGGCGGGATGATCGACGACGCGACGATCTTCCGGATCGCCGAGACGAACTTCCGCTTCGTGGGCGGTGCCAAGTACGACGGCGTTTGGCTCCGCGAGCAGGCCGACCGGCTCGGTCTCAATACGTTCGTGAAGGAGTCCACCGACCATCTCCACAACGTGGCGGTTCAGGGTCCGGCGAGCCGTACGCTCCTCGAGGAGATCGTGTGGACGCCCCCCGCGCAGACGGCGTTCGGAGCGCTCGAGTGGTTCCGGTTCTCGGTGGGCCGGATCGGCGGCCCGGCGGGCGTCCCGGCGGTGATCTCGCGGACCGGCTACACCGGCGAGCTCGGCTACGAGATCTTCTGCCACCCCAAGGACGGCCCTGCGGTCTGGGACATCGTCTGGCAGGCCGGCGAGCAGCACGGGCTCACTCCCCTGGGCCTCGACGCGCTGGACATCCTGCGCATCGAGGCCGGCCTGATCTTCGCCGGTTCCGAATTCGACGATCAGGTCGACCCGTTCGAGGCCGGGATCGGGTTCACCGTGACCAGGGACAAGGACGAGGACTTCGTGGGGCGCGAGGCGCTCGCCGAGCGGCGAGCGCATCCACAGCGGGCGCTCGTGGGGCTCGAGCTCGACGGCAACGAGCCGGCCGCCCACGGCGACGGCGTCTACGCCGGTCGTCAGCAAGTGGGCATCGTGACCAGCGGAACCCGCTCCCCGATCCTCAAGAAGAACATCGCGCTCGCGCGAGTCGCGATCCAACACCGGGATCTCGGAACGGATCTCGAGGTGGGCAAGCTGGACGGGCATCAGAAGCGGATCGGGGGGACAGTCGTGCGCTTCCCGTTCTACGACCCGGAGAAGACGCGGCCCCGCTCCTGACGATGGGCGGCCTGGTCGAGTCCTTCGCGCGGGAGCAGGTCGAGGCGTTCCACCGGGACGGTTTCCTGATCGTGGAGGAAGGATTGGTCTCCGAGAAGGCCCTCGATCTCCTCGAGGAGCACTACCTACGCCTGTTCGACGGGGACTACGAGACTGGGATCAAGCCGGACGAGGTCAACTGGGTGAAGGGCAGGGATCCCGAGGACCGAACCCGGCAGCTCTGCAACGCATGGCGCGCCGACACGGTGATCGCTGCACAGGTCCTGTCGGCGAGGATCGGCCGGCTCGCGGCCCAGCTGATGGGCTATCCGGGCGTGCGGATCCTGCAGGACAACGTGCTCTGGAAACCGCCCGGTACCAAGGCGATCGGCTTCCACCAGGACGGCTCGTACGCCGACTACCTCGTACCTCCCGAGATGGTGACGTGCTGGATGTCGCTGCATGAGACGCAGGCGGACGCCGGGCCGATCGCCTACGTCCGTGGATCGAACCACTGGCCCTGGACGCCGCCGGAGCGCTCGCAGTTCCACGCGCCGGAGGACTGGCTCGCCGGCGTTCGCGATGCCAAGCCGGCCGACGCCGAGATGGAGATCGTGCCCGTGGTCGTGAAGCCGGGGGGCGGCGCGTTCCACCACAACCTCACGTGGCACGGATCCGAGCCGAACGAGAGCGGCACGGTGGCGCGGATGGCCCTCGTGTCCCACATGCTCCCGTCGCACGCACGGTTCCATCACGCGAACGTCGATCTGATCTATTCGCGCTACCGGCGTCACGATGACACGTCGATGGACGAGTCGTTCTTTCCCGTGCTGTGGGACGAGACCGGTCACCGCACGAGCTGGCTCTCAGAGTTGCCGGAGATCGACTAGCAGCGACCCACCGACTCAGTCGTCGCGGAGCCGGCCGGCGAGCACCTC
>DATFGG010000020.1:0-11033 GCA_035249665.1 Actinomycetota bacterium
CCCATGATCGCGTGCTGGAGGTCCTGGACCTCCCACACCGCCGTTCGCCAATGCTCGGCGTTCGGGATCATGTCGCAGATGTAGAAGTAGTAGGGGAGGATCTTCGCGTGGTCCAGGAGCATGAAGCAGAGCTCGAGGAGCTGCTGGGGAGCGGTGTTGACGCCGCGGAGCAGCACGCCCTGGTTCCGCACGTCGCGGAACCCCGCGTCGAGGAACACCTTGGTCGCGCGACCCACCAGCGGCGTGACCTGCTGCGCCGCGTTCACGTGTGTGTGCACGGCGATGTCCACGCCGCGCTCGTTCGCCCGTGAGGCCATCCGCTCCGCCGCCGCCTTGACCTCGTCCTGCAGGAAGTGCTGCGGGATCCCCATGAGACCCTTCGTCGCGAGCCTGATGTCGCGGACGTTCTCGATGTCGAGCAGGCCCATCACGAACGTCTCCAATCGCTTGATCGGGACGTTGGCCATGTCGCCCCCGGACACGACGACGTCGCGAACGCTCGGCGTGCGCCGTAGGTAGTCCAGCATCGCGTCCCAGCGTTCGTTCTGCTTCGCCTCGAACTTGTACTTGAGGACCTGCACCGTGTCATTGCCCACCAGGTCCATGCGCGTGCAGTGGCCGCAGTACTGCGGACAGGTCGGGATCAGTTCGGCGAGGACCTTGGTCGGATAGCGATGGGTCAGCCCCTCGACGGCCCACATGTCGGCCTCGTGGAGCGAATCGCGCGAGGCGAACGGGTGCGAGGGGAACTCCTGATCCCGGTCGCTGAACGCCGGGGCCATGTAGAGCCGGACGGGGTCCGCCCGGAGATCGGTCTCGTCCATCGTGTTGATCATCTGGGGCGGGAGGAGCATGGACATCGTCGCCCGTTCCTGCTGGTCGCGTTCGATGTCCGCGAGCAGTTCGTCGTCGAGGTGCTCACCGAGGGCCGCCTTGAACTCCTTGAGGTTCTTCACGGTGTGCGCCCTTTGCCACTGGGCGGACTCCCACTGCTCCGTGGTGACGTCCCGGTACGCCGCGAGGCGCGTCCAGTCCGGTTCCGCGTACGGGCGTTGGAGCGGATAGGTGAAGGGCTGGGCGGCCGCGTGGGCGTGGGGATCGCGGTGTCCGGGCCGGCCCGAAGGGGGGCTGAGGAATTCCACGCTCATCAGGTCCTCGCAGGGTCGTCGTCGGTCTGGGGACCGCACAGGATGTACGGACTCACCATCCTACCCGAAGGAAGTGCGGTCAAAGGGTCGGTTCACCGGAAGATATCCGGTACCCGGCGTATCGGCTAGCGCCGGCCACCTCTGAAGCCGCCGCCACGGTTGTCCCGACGAGGTCGGCGTTCGATCTGGACCTCGGGAGCCTTCTTGGGCAGTCGAGCCCGCATCGGGGCGTGGCCCGTGCGCTCGAAGCGGACCCAGATGTGGTCGGGCTTGCGGTCGCGCTCGGTCTCGCGCCACCCCGTGGCGACGAGGTGCTTCAGCCGGGCCGCAGCTGTCTTCCGGAGCTTGTCAGTACCCGGAACGCGCACGTAGAGGCGCTCGTGGAGAACCTGCTTGTAGTCGGCCATCGGCCCGGAAGAGTAGCAGGCACGGGTACCTCGGCGGCTCCTTCAGCGGCCCTCGAGGGCCGCCGATAGCAGGGGGGATGGACGTCTCGAAGGGCTCGTCCTCGGCCGCTGTCCCGGCGGTCGATCCCGGCGTGTCGAGCGCCGTGTCCCCGCTCGTCCAGGTGTCGGATGCGCTCGCGAACGTGGGACGGGAGCTCGGCGCCGATCGGGTGGCCCTGTTCGAGAACATCCGCGACCCGGAGGGCCGCCTCTGGATGAACCTCTCCTCCGAATGGACGCGGAACGGTGTCCGGGGGTTCTTCGACGACCCGAGCACGACGCTGCACCCGTACTCCCCCGACTTCATCCGGTGGATCGAGATCCTGGGGGATCATCGCGTGCTGAGCGCGTCCGTGACCGACCTCCCCGAGTCGGAGCGGCGGATCCTCGCCGCGGAGGGAACGGTGTCGTTCGTCGCGGTTCCCATCGCCGTCGACGAAGGCTGGTGGGGGTTCCTCAGCGTGGACGACTGCAGCGGCGGTCGTTCGTGGGGGGTCGGAGAGATCGAGCTCCTGCGCGTGCTGGCTGGATCGATCGCGGCCGATGTGCAGCGGCAGCGTCAGGCGTCCGCGGACGAGATCGTGGGTGACCGGTACCGCTCGATCGTCGAGCACATCCCCGCGGTCACCTACATCGACGCGCTCGATGACGCGGCGTCGACGATCTACATGAGCCCGCAGGTGGAGCAGCTGCTCGGCTACGCACCGGAGCAGTGGATCGGCGACCCGGATCTGTGGCTGCGGATCGTCCACCCGGACGATCGCCCTCGAGCGATCGCCGAGAACCAGCGTCACAACGAGACCGGCGAATCGTTCTCGCTCGACTACCGCGTGTATCACAAGGACGGGCGGATCGTCTGGATCCGCGACGAGGCGAGGATCGTCCGGGACGAGCGCGGCATCCCCACGTTCTCGCTCGGGGTGATGTTCGACATCACCGAGATGAAGCGCGGGGACGAGAAGGTCGCGTTCCTCACCTATCACGACGAGCTGACGGGACTCCCGACCCGCGCGATGTTCGAGGAGCTGCTCGAGCTCTCGATCGCACGTGCGAAGCACCACGAGGACTCCGTGGCGGTGATCTGCGTGGACATCGACGATTTCCGCCTCGTGAACGACTCCCTCGGCCGGTTCGCCGGCGACGAGGTCCTGAACGTCGTGGCCGAACGGCTCCGCGAGGCGACCAGGGAGACCGACCTGGTCGCTCGCCGGTCCGGCGACACGTTCCTGCTCCTGCTCGCCGACCTCGAGCGCGAGGGGGACGACGTCGAAACGGCCGTCGCCCGTGCGGAGTCGGCGGCGCAGAGGATCCTCGATTCCCTCACCGAGCCCCTCCGCGCGGGCGGCACCGAGCTGTACGTCTCCGCCTCGATCGGGATCAGCCTGTTCCCCCAGGACGGCGACGAGCCGGGCAGCCTCCTTCGGAACGCGGACGCGGCGATGCTGGAGTCCAAGAAGGGCGGGCATGCCTACGTCGTGTCCAACCGCGGCGCTCTGGACTCCTCCGCCAAGCTCCGATTCGTGACCAGGCTGCGCAAGGCCGTGGAGAGCCAGCGATGGACGCTCCACTACCAGCCCGTCCTCGACCTCGCGACCGGCCGCATGCGCGGGGTGGAGGCGTTGATCCGCTGGATCGAAGCCGACGGCACGATGGTGCCGCCGGGCGACTTCATCCCGGTCGCGGAGGAGCTCGGATTGATCGAAGCGATCGGCGATTGGGTCGTGCGGGAGCTCGTCTATCAAGCGCAGGCCTGGCGCGAGCTGGAGATGGATCTCTCGATCAGCTTCAACCTGTCGCCCCGCCAGTTCTGGCAGCCGGACCTGGCCAGCGGGATCCTCGATCGTATCCGCGAAGGCGGTATCGATCCCGCGAAGGTCATCGTCGAGATCACGGAGTCCTCGGCGATGACCGACCCGGATCGCGCGCAGACGATCCTCGAGGCGCTCCACGATGGGGGTCTGCGGATCGCGATCGACGATTTCGGAACCGGGTACTCCTCGCTCGCTCGGATCCGGGACATGCCGGTCGACGTCCTCAAGATCGATCGGTCGTTCGTCAGCGGTGTCGACGTCGATCCGCAGAAGCAGAGCATCGTCGCCGCCTTCATCGAACTGGCGCGAGGGCTCGGCGTCACCACGCTGGCCGAAGGGATCGAGACGGAAGGAGAGCTCGCGTTCGTTCGGGAGCGCGGGTGCGTGATGGGACAGGGCTTCCACTTCTCGAAGGCCGTGCCGCCGGAGGAGATCATCGCCATGTCCTTCGGTGGTCTCCGCGTGGCGAGCGAAGCCAGCTGACGAGACCTCAGTCCCGGCCGAGCGCGCTCCGCACCGCCCCCACGATCGCGTCGGCGTCGATCCCCGCCCATCCCCGGAGCTCCTCGGGTTGGCCCGACCCGGGCATGTCCGTCACGGCGAGCTTGATCACCCGTCCGGTGAGCGTCCCTCCCGCGGCGAGCGCGTCGAGCACCGCGTCGCCCAAGCCCCCTTCGATCCTGTGGTCCTCCACCACGACCAGCAGTCCGGTCGCGGCTGCGGCCTTCCGGAGTGACCCCGCGTCGATCGGCTTGACGCTGTAGCAATCGAGCACCCGTGCCTGGATCCCGTCGGTCGCGAGACGGTCGGCGGCTGTCAGCGACTCGTGGACCGTGATGCCGGCACCGATGAGCGTCACGTCGTCGCCTTCGCGGAGGGTCTTCGACCCGCCGATCGGGAAGTCCTCGTCCGGCCCGTACAGGACCGGCGTGGCCTCTCTCGTCGTGCGGAGGTAGGAGATGCCGCGGAGGTCGGCCATCGACGCCACGAGCCGGACCGTGGCGTTGCCGTCCGAGGGGTAGAGGACGGTCGTCCCGTGGATCGCGCGGAGGGCGGCGAGGTCCTCGAGCGCCATCTGGGACGGGCCGTCCTCGCCGATCGAAACCCCCGCGTGCGAGCCGCACAGGCGGAGATCCGCCCGCCCGATCGCCGCCATCCGGATCTGGTCGAAAGCGCGCGTGAGGAACGCCCCGAACGTCGCCGAGAAGGCGTTGGCGCCGAGCGCGTGCAGGCCCGTCTGCGTCCCGATCAAGGTCTGCTCGGCGATGTACATCTGGAAGAAGCGATCGGGGGCGACGGCCGCTGCATCCTCCGTGTAGGTGGAGTTCCCGACCTCGCCGTCAAGGACGACGAGGTCGTCGCGCTCGCCGACGAGCCACCGCAAGGTCTCTCCGAAGGCCTTCCGCGTGGCGATCGGTTCGGCGTAGGTGGGTGCGGGCGCGCCTGCCGGCGCGATCCGACCCGCCGGCATCCATGGTTCGGGCTTCTGCGGCGTGATCGTGAGCGAGCGCACCCCTCCGAGCTCGTCGATCGCACGGGCGGCCAGATCCTCCGGGAAGGCCTTCCCGTGCCAACCTTCCCGGTTCGCCACCTCGGAGACGCCGTGCCCCTTCTCGGTCCGCGCCACGATCATCGTCGGTCGATCGGCCGCGGCCGCCGAACGGTAGGCGGCGTCGATCGCCGTCACGTCGTGTCCGTCGATCGACAGCGCGTGCCATCCGTACGCCTGCGCGCGGGCGACGAAGACGTCCGCATCCCAGCCGTGCATCGTCGGGCCGCGCTGGCCGAGCCGGTTCAGGTCGAGTACGCACGCCAGGTTGGAGACGTGGTGGTGCGCCGCGGCCTCCACAGCCTCCCAGATCGATCCCTCGGCTGCCTCGGAGTCTCCGACCATGACCCAAACCCGCGCGGGGCTCTCCCACAGACGCATCCCGAGGGCCATCCCCAGCCCGATGGCCGGTCCCTGGCCGAGCGATCCGGTGGCGGCCTCGACCCACGGCAGCTCGGGGACCGGGGCAGGGTGCCCCTGCATCGGAGATCCGAGCCGCCGCAGGGACAGCAGCATGTCGTCGTCGATCGCGCCGATCGCCTTCAGCACGGCGTAGAGCAGCGGCGCGGCATGACCCTTCGACAGCACGAAGCGGTCGTTCGCCGCACCGTGTGGGTCGGCGAGGTCGGTTCGCAGGTGATCGGCGAACAGGACCGCGGCCAGATGCGCCCCGGACATCGACGAGGTGGGGTGACCGGACCCGGCCGCGGTCGTTGATCGGATGCTGTCGACGGCCAGCTGGGCGGCGAGCTCGGTCCAGAGCCCCGCGCGGTCGTCCGTTCCGGTCGTGTCGCCCATGCCGTGCATCTCCTCCCTCTCGGCGTTCCGGTCCGTGCTCGGGGAGCGCGGCGCCGAGAGACTACCGGCACAGCTCGACGCGTCGCCGCGGGCGGTACTCTCGAAGGAGGAGGTGCTCCGCACGATGATCACGTTCCGCGACCTGGGCGTTTCCGAGGCCGTGGTGCGCGCGCTCGAGGCCCGCGGGATCGAGTCGCCGTTCCCGATCCAGGTGATGGTGATCGAGGACGCCACCTCAGGGAGGGACACGCTCGCGAGGTCGAAGACGGGGTCCGGCAAGACGCTGGGGTTCGCGATCCCCATCGTTGACCAGATCGATCCCAACGTGGAGCGCCGCCCGGCCGCCCTCGTGCTGACCCCCACCCGCGAGCTCGCCCAGCAGGTCAGCGACGAGTTCGATGACATCGCGAGGGCGCGGAAGCTCCGGGTCATGGCCGTCTACGGCGGCACGAGAGTCCGGGAACAGTCGAAAGGGGTGACCTCCGCGCACATCCTGATCGCCACGCCGGGACGGCTGGACGACCTCGTGGAGCGCGGCCTCGTCAAGCTCGACGGCGTGCAGATCTTCGTCCTCGACGAGGCCGACCGGATGCTGGACATGGGGTTCCAACCGCAGGTCGATCGGATCGTGCGCCACCTGCCGAAGGATCGACAGACGATGTTCTTCTCCGCGACCCTCGACGGTGCGATCGGCCGGATCGCCGAGGTGTACACGCGGAACCCGATGCGCCACGAGGTGGGCTCCGTCGAGATGCGCTTCGTGGAGGAGGCGGACCATCGGTTCATCCCGGTGGCGCCGCAGGACAAGCTGTCCACCCTGGCCCGGCTCGCCTCGGAGGCGTCGGGCTCGACCCTCGTGTTCGTGAACACGAAGCGCGCAGTCGACCACCTGGCCCGCCAGCTTCGCGCCGAAGGGGTCACGGTCGTGGCGATGCACGGTGACATGACCCAGCAGGCTCGCGAGCGTGCGCTCAGCCGGTTCGAGGACGGACACGTCGGGATCCTGGTCGCGACGGACGTGGCCGCCCGGGGCCTCGACCTCGAACGGATCACCCTCGTCGTGAACTACGACCCGCCGAAGGACGACAAGGGCTACGTCCACCGGGTAGGACGCACGGCCCGTGCAGGTCGGTCCGGGACGAGCATCACGTTCGTCACGCCCGAGCAGCTCGGCGACGTGAGTCGGATGGCGGCACGGCTCGACCTGCACGCGGAGTTCGAGCAGGAGGGGATGAAGGTGTCGCCTCCGCGTGTCGTGTTCAGCGGTGGGGCGCGAGGGAAGCGGAGCGGGCTCCGGCCGCGTCGCCGGCGCTGAGCCCAGACGACACGATCATCCCGCGGCGCCGCCGCCCTCCACGATGTGGAGCTCGGCGCGCCGGTGGATCGCGAGGATCTCCGAAGCCGGCACGGGCCGCGAGAAGAAGTAGCCCTGTCCCAGCTCGCAGCCACGCTCCGTGAGCGCGCGCCACTCCGCCTCCGTCTCGATCCCCTCGGCGAGGGGCGTCATCCCGAGGTTGGAGGCCAAGGCGATCATCGCCGAGACCATGCTCGCGTTCTGCTCGTCGCGATCGAGCTCTCGTACGAACGAGCGGTCGATCTTCAGGATGTCGACGGGCATGTAGCGGAGCCGAGCGAGCGAGGAATAGCCTGTCCCGAAGTCGTCGATCGCGAGGCGGAGCCCCCGCGCATGGAGCTCGTGGAGGATGCCGAGCGTGCGGTCGGGGTTCGTCATCGCGGTGGACTCGGTGATCTCGACCGTCACGCGGCTCGGATCCATCCCAGATCCGAGGATCGGATCGACGATCAGGTCCACGATGTCGTTCTGCCAGAGCTGCCGGGGAGACAGGTTGAACGACATGTCCAGATCCAGTCCCTGCTCCCGCCACAGGCGACCCTGGCGGCAGACCTCGTCGATCACCCAGGCGCCGATCGCCTCGATCAGGCCCATCTCCTCCGCGAGCGGGATGAAGTCGCCGGGCGGCACGAGGCCTCCGTTCGGTTCGGGCCAGCGGATCAACGCCTCCACGCCGTTCATCTCCGCGGTGCGTAGGTCGATGAGCGGCTGGTAGTGCAGCATCCACTGCTCCTGCTCCACGGCCCGCCGCAGCCGCGTGGACAGCGACAGCCGCACGATCGAGTCGGCGTCGTCCTTCGCGTGCAGGACGTACCCGCCCGGCCCGGACCGCTTCGACCGGAACATCGCCGTCTCCGCGTTCTTGAGCAGCGTCGGCGCGTCGACCGCGTCGTCCGGGAACGCGCTGATCCCCAGGCTCGCGGTCACGTAGAGCTCGGTATCGCCTACGGCGAAGGGCGTGCGGAGGGCTTCCTGGATCCGCAGCGCCACGGACTCGGCGGAGACGGAGACGCTCTCGTGGCCCCCGTGGCCGGACGACGCGCGATCGAGGTCGGCGAGCAGGAGCAGGAACTCGTCCCCACCCGGTCGCGCTACGAGGTCCGTCTCTCGTGTCGCGTCGCTGAGCCGTTGCGCGAACTGCAGGAGGATCGCGTCTCCGGCCTCGTGCCCGAGGGAGTCGTTCACGAGCTTGAAGTCGTCGAGGTCGACCGTCACGACGACGACGCCGAGCTCGTGGCGTTTCGCTCGAGCGAGCGCCAGCCCGAGGAGCTCCTCGAACATCGTGCGGTTCGGGAGTCCTGTGAGCTTGTCGTGATAGGCGAGGAACGCGATCCGCTCCTCCGCGATCTTGCGCTCGGTGATGTCGAGCATCACGCCCTGGATGTGCTCGGGGCGACCCTGCTCGTCGGTGAGCACGATCGCGCTGTCGCGGAACCACACGGTCCTGCCGTCGTGCGCGATGAGGCGGTATTCGAAGACGAAGGGACCCCCGGACTCCCGTCCGCGCAGGTACGTGGCCACCGCGTTCTCGCGATCGTCGGGATGCAACATGCGCTCCCACAGCTGCGGGTCGTCGATGTACTCCTGTGCGGTGTACCCGAGGATCTCCCGGATCTGGGGGCTCACATAGGTCGTCGACATCTCGTCGTCGGCCGCGTCGACGTAGACGATCGCCGGGATCTGCTCGACCAGGGCGCCGTACTTCGTTCTGGCCTGATGCAGCTCGGCTTGCGCCTCGATCAGCTCCGTGACGTCGAGCATGAGGCCGAGCCAGTGGAGCGGTGCCCCGGACTCGTCGTGGATCAGGACCGCGTCGTCACGGACCCAGAGGATCTTCCCGTCGGGGTGGACGACGCGGAACTCCATCCTGAACGGATCCCCGGTGACCGCCGAGCGCTCGTTCTCCGCCATCACCGCCGCGAGGTCGTCGGGGTGGATCGTGTCGGTCCACGCGAACGGCCGGCTCAGGAACTCCTCGCGAGGGATCCCCAGCAGATCGTGGACGCTCGGGCTCACGTCGATCATCGGCTGGTTCTGGTCGACGGCATCGACGTACAGCACGGCCGGCAGCCGGTCGATGATCCCGCGATAGCGAAGCTCGAGCTCCCGGCTGCGATCGGCGCTCCCCTCGGCGGGCGGCTCGAAGAAGCCGTCGGTCATCCTCGATGGGTCCACGGCGGAGTCCTCGATCTCAGTCGTCATGGGTCGGCACAGCGGCCGCGGGAGGGCGGCCTGCTCCTCACGGAACCATCGGCTCGGTGAAGAGGGGACTTGACCGGCCGCTCAGCCCCTCACGGACCGGATCGGCTCAGCAGCCCCGCTCGTCGGGGAGCAGGGGTCGGAACAGGATCGAGTACCGGTCGCCGGCGCTGGTCCACGGGGTGAGCTGGTTCGCTGCCGTCGCCGACTCGCGGAGGGTGTCCCAGTCCACGCCTTCGACCACCCCGCAACGCATCTCGCCGGGCGGGATCGGATCGCCGAACCCAGTGAGGCCCGCGCCGAGCGGCCACACCATCGGATCCTGCTGAAGGTCGTCGACGGCGCGGTAGTCCCCGACGAACACACGTGCCGAAGAGGCGTCGTAGTCGCCCTCGGGGCCGAGCGACCCCTCGGGAAGCCACCCGGTCGGACCCGTCAGCGTGGCGACGAGCTCCTGGAGGCTGAGGCGGGCCTGGTACTCGCGCTCGGGCATCCCATCGGGGCGCTCGGTCAGCTCGCCCAGCGCGTAGGCACGGATGGTCCGATCCACCCCCCCGGCCGAGACGGTGATCACCGTCGTCGATGCGTCGGCGATGCCCATGAAGCCGAGATCGTTCAGGTCGGTCGGGATGTCCCGCGTGACGGCGATCGCCTGCTCGAGGATCGCCTGGATCCCCGCTTCACTCACCTGACGACTGGAGACCGCCGGGAGCGCGGGTCCGGGATAGATCTCGATCTGGGCGCCGGGCACGACGAGGGTGCCATCGCCGTAGAGGGAGTAGAAGGGGAAGTTCGTGTAGGTCCATTCGACGGGGACGAAGCCGCCCTCGTTCGATATCTGGACGAGCGCGACGTCGGGAGCGGTGGAGTGGTCGATGCCGCCGGCGCCCGGATCGACCGGCGAGTCGGCACAGGCGGCGATCGTGAGCAGGAGCACGAGAGCTGCGGGAAGCCGAACCTTCATAGGTTCCTCCGTGTCGGCGGTTCGGACTTGGACGCCGTCCGTCCGGGCCTGGTTCCCTTGGAGGTCAGGCGCTCCGGCCCGCCTTGGCCTCGAGGCCTCGGATCAGCAGATCGAGGCCGAACTCGAACTGCTCGTCGGCGTCGCATTCGGCGAAGTACGGCGACACCGCCACGAGCGCCTCGAACTCTTCCGGGAGTGCCGACACCAGGTCCGCGTGGGCCTTCAGGTGTGCCTCGTCGGATCCGCCTGCGATCGAGCCGAGCTCCATCATCACGAACCCCTGGATGTAGCCGCCGAACGCGTGGAACGCCTGCGCGGTGTCTCGGTTAGAGAGGCCGGCGTCGCGGAGGAGCCTGAGCGCGAACTCCATCGGGCGCATCGAGTCCACCGTGCGGACGGGGCCTCGTTGCTCCGCGAACAGTCGCATCACCGCGGGATGCGACTGCAGGAGGCGACGCCACGCGCGGGCTCCTCTCCGGCAGTTCTCCGCCCAGTCCTCGACGGGCTCGGGGAATTCGAACCCCGCCATGACGTGCTCGCAGATCCCATCGAGCAGGTCTTCCTTGTCCTCGACGTGGTGGTAGAGCGACATCGCTTCGACGCCGACCTCGCGAGCGACCCGCCGCATCGAGACGGCGTCGAGGCCTTCCTCGTCCATGACCCGAAGCGCGGCTTCGACCACGCGATCGCGCGTGAGGGGTTCCCTGGTTCGTGCCTCGTTCACCTTCATGTCCTGTCCCGTTCTTGTCTCGTTCTTGGCTCGC
>DATFGG010000021.1:0-6269 GCA_035249665.1 Actinomycetota bacterium
CGTGACCCTCGTGCCCGGCGTGACCCTTGTGCCCGGCGTGACCCTCGTGCCCGGCGTGACCCTCGTGCCCGGCGTGACCCTCGTGCCCGGCGTGACCCTCGTGCCCGGCGTGACCCTCGTGCCCGGCGTGACCCTCGTGCCCCATCCCCTCATCCTTCCGTCGCTACAACCGGACCATATACCCCGGGGGGGTAGCAGCGTCAAAGTGCTGGCTGGCTTATCTGATCCTCCAGGAGTGAGGGGGGTATCGCTACCCAGGCGTCAGCCCGCAGCTTTGATGATGTCCTCGGAGAGCTCCGTGAACCGCTGCAGGTGTTCGACCCGCTCGACCTTGAGCCGCTCCACGATCGCGCGGTACTCCTCCATGCGGCCCTCCCGCTCGTACAGGAGGACCGGGCGAAGGAGCTCCAGGTCGTCGAACCCAGGGACCTCGGAGGCCACCTGGTAGCGGAAGTCCGGATCCTCCTCGAACACGATCGTCTGCTCGGCGATCCCCTTCACGCATGCCGACGTGTGCGGGATCTTCACCTTCTTCGAGCGGTCGTCGCCGTCCTTCCCGCCGACCCTGCCGGTGTTCAGAAGGTACGTCTCGATGGGATGGGTGGCGAGCAGCTCGAGCAGGCGGTTCCCCTGCAGGCCGTGGGGGAGCGGGAAGAAGGGGTTGGTGCCCGGCACGCGAAGGAACTTGCCCTCCTCGGCGGCGCCGCCCGCCGATGTCCCGGTCGTCTCTCCGAGCATGAAGTACGCGGCGGCCTGTTCCTGGTCGAGCTTCGCGACGGACGGGATGATGTTCTCGTTCCGGTTGAGGATCAGCAGGTAGTCGACGGGGCCGACGTTCCGGGCGTCCTCGAAGGTCTGCAGGTCTCGCATCTCGAAGACGGCCCGCCCGTTCTGCGTGTAGCTCTCCTCGAAGAAATTCACCGCGCCCGTGTCGTCCTGGTACGCGTTCTCGAGGTACGTGGTCCGCTTGGTGACGGCGCCGAAGATCGACGGCTCGAACTCCGGATCGAGCGAGAACGTCTTGGCGAAGCAGCCGTTCTCCGTGCCGAACGCGCGACCTCCAGGCATCAGTCCCACGAAGTCGTCCTGGATGGGCTTCGAGCCGTTCTGCGTCGTGAACGTCGTCGTCGTCTTCCCCGTCCCGGACAGACCGATGATCATGAACACCTTGTCGCCGGCCGACGTCGGGATCACCTTCAGCCCGGCGTGCAGAGCGAGGCCGCCCTTCTCGAACACGATGTTGTTCCACATCCGCAGCCCGCCCTTCTTCGACTCACCGAAGTAGTCGGAGTTGAGGACGCGCGTGACGTTCGCGTCGAGGTCGACCGCGATCACCCGGTTACCGGGATACCCGGGCGCGGTCAGGCCGGGGGTGTAGATCACCTGGACGTCGGGATCGACGTCGTCGTCGCGAGGGAAGTACAGCTTCTGCTGCATCCCGGCGATGTTCGCGTACCGCTTCTCCATGAGCAGGCGGGCGCGGGTCCGGAGCTCGGGGTCGTTCCCGATCCAACCGTCGATCCGGATCATGTCGTGATCAGCGAGGTACGCGTCCTGTCGGCGGGCGATCTCGTCGTAGGCGTCGCGGGTCATCGTCTTGCCACTGGACGGCCGATCGACGACGAAGGTGCTGTCGGCGCTGCGGGACACCACTCGGGTCTGGACGTTCACGTTGCCGAACTCGGTGATCCGACATTCCGGCATCGCTTCGGTGAAGCGACGGAGCTCCTCCGGAGTCGGATCGGCGAACACGTCTGACACTCGGTCCTCCTGATCCCTTGGCTGATGTTGGGCTGATGTTCGGCTCGGCTAGGTGAGTAACGAAACGCGTGGGCAGGCGGAAAGCCTAGAGTCTAGCGAACGCCCAAGCTGCCTCCTCCAGAACCGGAAACGGCCAGAGCGGAACGGCCAGAGCTGAGCAGATGGACCTCACCGAGGACGAACTGATCGCCGCGATCGGCAGGGTGCTGTCGGGCGCCGGGCCCGAGGTCCTCGTGGGACCGGGCGACGACGCCGCCGTCGTTCGGGGTGGTTCGGGAGAGCTCGTCCTGACGACGGACGCCATGGTAGAAGGTGTGCACTTCCTCGCCGATCGGACCACACCGCGCGATCTCGGCTACAAGGCGATCGCAGTGAACGTCAGCGACATCGCCGCGATGGCGGGGAGTCCGCGGTTCGCGCTCTGCGCACTGACCCTCACCGACGCGATCGATGCTTCGTGGGTCGTCGAGCTGGCCGGGGGCATGCGGGAGTGCTGCGACGAGTTCGCGGTTTCGCTGGTGGGCGGGAACCTGTCGCGCGGTGAGGAGCTCGCGATCGTCGTCACCGTGACCGGCGAGGTGGGCCCGGGGCGCGCAGTGCGCCGGGACGGCGCCCGTCCCGGTGACCGCGTGGTCGTAACGGGGTCCCTCGGCGGCTCGGCCGCTGGACTGAGGGTCTCCTCGCAACGTTCCTGGTCCGACGACGAGCGCGACGCGCTCCGCCGCTCGATGCGCCCCGTCCCGCGTGTCGGCGAGGCCTCGATCCTGTCTGCCCACGGCGCCACCGCGATGATGGACGTCTCCGACGGCCTCACGATCGACCTGTCCCGGCTGTGCCGGGCGAGCGGGATGGGGGCACGGGTCGAGGTCGCGCACGTGCCGGTGCACCCGGCGTCGACCGTGTACGAGGCGCTCGGCGGGGGAGAGGACTACGAACTGCTCGCGACCCTGCCGAGCCCCGAGGCGGTCGCCGGAGCGGAGAAGGACATGCACGGGGGCTTCGGCGTGTCGCTCAGCGATATCGGCGTCATCATCGAAGGCAGGGGCTCGGGACTCGTGGCCGTGAACGAAGACGGAACGGAACGCCCCCTCGCGATCGAAGGGTGGGATCACTTCCGATGACCGATGGACCAACCACGCGACCGAGATCTCCTCGACCGCGGGCGCTGACGATCGCCGGGTCCGATCCCGGTGGTGGCGCCGGGATCCAGGCCGATCTCAAGACGTTCAGCGCGCTCGGCGTGTTCGGGATGACCGCGATCACCGCGGTCACCATCCAGAACACGAAGGGCGTCGCCGGATTCGAGGAGCTCTCACCCACGACGGTGGCCGAGCAGATCCGCGCCGTCGCCGGTGATATCGGTGTCGATGCGGCCAAGACGGGGATGCTCGCCTCGGCCGCCATCGTCGAGGCCGTGGCGGAGTCGGCCGCGGAGATGTCGCTCCCGAACATCGTCGTCGACCCCGTCTTCGTGTCGAAGCACGGGCATCCGTTGCTCGCCGACGACGCCGTAGAAGCCCTCCGGCGATCGATCCTGCCCCTCGCGACCCTCGTCACACCGAACCTCGCCGAGGCGGCCGGGCTGGCCGGGTTCGAGGTGGTGACCCGCGACGACATGCGGCGTGCCGCGGCGACGATCCTCGCGCTCGGACCCCGGGCCATCCTCGTGAAGGGAGGGCACCTCGAGGGCGATCGCGCGACCGACCTGTTCGTCGACGGGGAGCGGGAGGAGTGGCTCGAGGCCGATCGGATCGACACGCCGCACACGCACGGCACCGGCTGCACGTTGTCCTCCGCGATCACCGCGCACCTGGCTCGAGGGACTTCGCTTGACGACGCGGTCCGCGAGGGGAAGGCCTTCGTCACGGAGGCGATCCGCCACGCCCTCCCGTTGGGTGACGGGATCGGTCCGGTCGACCAGCTGTGGTCGATCGGGGTCGTGCTTGAGGAGGGTTCGGAACCGCGCTAGCCCGAGGGCTGGCGTTGCGGGATGCGGGTGACCCGGCCGGCCTTGATGCAGCTCGTGCACGCGTTGATGCGGCCCGGCGTGCCGTCGACGAGCGCGCGCACGCGCTGGATGTTCGGATCCCACCGGCGGTTGTTCCGCTTGTGCGAGAACGTCACCGACTTGCCGAACCACGGCTTCTTGCCACAGATGTCGCAGACCGCTGCCATAGGAACATCGAGGCTACCAGAGCGTTCAGACGCTCTCGGCGATCGCCTCGAGGTGGCGGCGGAGGGTGCTCTCCGAGATCGGACCGGCGTAGGCGAACTCGAAGGACCCGTCGGCGCGGAAGAAGACGGTCGTGGGTTGACCGAACTGGCCGAGCGAGGTCTTGATCGCGTCCGGGGGATCGAAGACGCTCGGGAACGTCATCTCGAACTCCTCCATGAACAGCCTCGCAGCCTCCCTGTTGTCGACGATGTCCACACCGATGAACTGCACCCGATCGCCGAACTCGTCATGGGCTTCGACGAGTCGCGGCATCTCGTCCTTGCAGGGCGGGCACCACGATCCCCAGAAGTTGACGAGGACCGGCGTGCCCTCCAGCTCTGCGAGCAGCCGTTCGAACGCATCGGGATCCATCGCGGGCAAGGCGTCGGCGCAGCCGGGAAGCAGCGGTGTCTCGACGGCGTTTCCCGCCGGGATCGCGCACGCCGGAGGCTCGGGAGGCTCGGGCGGCTCGGGGTCGCACGCGATGAGCAGCAGGAGCCCGGCGGCGAACGCGGCCCAGTGTCGTGAGGTCACACGGTGTCGTGAGGTCACACGTGGATGGTAGAACCCTTCACGGACGTGTCCGGCTCTCCCTCCGCCCTCGCGCTCGATTCCCCGGTCCTGCACGTGGACCGGAAGCTCGCGACCCGGCGCACCGGCCTGCGGGACAAGGGCGATGAGGCGCACGTGATCCTCGGCGGGATGGGCATCCGGACCGTCGGCGATCTGCTCCGGCACTACCCGCGGCGGTACATCGACCGCTCCGCCGTGGAACCGATCCGCGACCTGCAGGTCGGGCAGCAGGCGACCGTGATCGCACGGGTGCAGGCCACGGTGAAGCGACTCACACGTCGCCGGCAGTCGATGGTGACCGTGACCATCTCGGACGGCACCGGGAAGCTGGACCTGACGTTCTTCAACCAACCCTGGGCAGCGGGCATCTACAAGAAGGGTCTGGAGCTCGCCGTCTCGGGCGCCGTGACCAGGTACCGGGGTCGCCTCCAGCTGGCCAACCAGGAGGCGGAGATCCTCGGCGGCGACGAGCGGGAGCTCGTGCACACGGGACGGATCACCCCGGTCCACCGTGCCTCCGACGGGATCGCCACACGGACGATCCGGGAGCTGGTGTTCTCCGCGCTCGATCGGCTCCCGCCGATCCCCGACCCGATCCCCCCTGGCGTGATCGAGGCCGAAGGGCTCGAGGATCTCGACACGGCGCTGCGACGGGTTCACTTCCCGGAGGACGCGGAGCAGCTCGCGCGCGCGATCGAACGGCTGAAGTTCGACGAGCTGTTCACGCTGGAGCTCGGTGTCGCGCTCCGCAAGCACCGGCTCGAGTCGGAGAAGACCGGGGTCGGGCATCAGGCGGATGGAGAGCTGACCGACCGGCTCCTCTCGACCCTGCCCTGGGAGCCGACGAAGGCCCAGACCCGTGCCGTCGAGGAAGTCGGGGCGGCGATGGCCGCCGCTCGCCCGATGAACGTCCTCCTGCAGGGCGACGTCGGCTCGGGGAAGACGCTGGTGGCCGTGTCGGCCTGCCTCGCGGCGATCCAGTCGGGCCACCAGGCCGCGATCATGGCGCCCACCGAGGTCCTCGCCACCCAGCACGCCCGTTCGGTCGCGGCCCTGATCGAGGGGGTCGGTGCGATCGATGTCCTCGAACGCGGGTCGAGCGGAGCGCCCGCGCCCCACGGCCAGGGATCCCTGCTCGAAGAGCTCGCGGTGACGCCATCGGACGACCATCCGGTCACGTACGCGTTGCTCACCGCCGCCGTCACCGGGAAGGACCGGGCCCGGATCCTGGCCGGCGTCGCGGACGGAGGTGTGGACCTCGTGATCGGGACCCACGCCCTCGTGCAGGAGGGGGTGTCCTTCGCCGACCTCTCACTTGCGGTCGTGGATGAACAGCACCGGTTCGGCCTCCACCAACGGATGGCGCTCAAGGGCAAGGGCGACGGCGACATCGACGTCGTCATCATGACGGCGACGCCGATCCCGAGGACGCTTGCGCTCACGTACTACGGCGACCTCGACGTGGTGGTACTCGACGAGATGCCGAAGGGTCGTCAGCCCATCGGGACGGTGGCGGCCCGCTCGAACGAGGAACGCGCCGCTGCCTACGACCTGGTGCGTCGCGAGGTGCGGGAGGGACGACAGGCTTTCGTGGTGTGCGCCGCGATCGACGAGGGGAATCGTTCGCAGGTGCGGGCGGCCGAAGCCGAAGCCGAGCGGCTCGCCACGGAGGTATTCCCCGATCTCCGCGTCGAGCTCCTCCACGGGCGGATGCGGCCGA
>DATFGG010000022.1:0-3692 GCA_035249665.1 Actinomycetota bacterium
GCACGTGATGACCGCGTTCGTGCAGTACGTCCCGTTCGCGCTCCGCCGGGGAACGTGGGATGAGCGACGCGACGAGCTCCTGAGCACCGTGGTCGGGAGGATCGAGGAGTCCGCACCCGGCTTCCGCGGCACGATCGAGGCCGCGCAGGTGCTCACCCCGTTGGATCTAGAGCGCACGTACGGGCTGACCGAGGGCAACATCTTCCACGGTGACCTCCACATCGGGCAGCTCTTCTCGATGCGGCCCACGCCGTCGTGGTCGCGCTACCGCACGCCGGTCCCGGGCCTCTATCTGTGCGGGGCGGGTGCACATCCAGGAGGTGGGGTGACGGGAGCTCCGGGCTACGGCGCATCCCACGCGGCGCTGCGAGACGGCCGGCGCCGGACAGGGCGGAGGCGTCCGTGGCGTTGAAGGTGCCGTGTCCGAACTGTGGGTGGCGTCCTTCGACGGAGTTCGCGTGGGGCGGTGAGCTCCGCCCGGTCGACGCCGCCGACGCGGAGTCGGACTTCGCGCGGGTCTTCCTGCCCGCGAATGCCGCCGGTCCCCAGGAGGAGCGATGGCTCCATCTCCTCGGTTGCCGGCGCTGGCTCACCGCGACCCGCGACACGACGACGAACGAGATCAGGTAGATGGCGGGCACGCTGCGGCTCGGCCGGAAGCGGATCAGGGTCGAGGACGGGGACTCGGTCGCGTCGGCGCTCTATCGCGCGGGGATCAGGACGTTCTCGCGATCGCTCAAGTATCACCGGCGACGAGGCTTGTACTGCGGGACGGGGGAGTGTCCCAACTGCCTCGTCACGGTCGACGGTACCCCCGGCGTCCGTTCGTGTGTGACGCCGGCCGCCGATGGGATGCGGGTGCGCCGCGAGCGCGGGTGGCCGTCGGTCGAACGGGACGCGCTCGCGATCCTCGATCGGCTGCACGTGCTGCTCCCCGTTGGCTTCTACTACAAGACGTTCATCCGTCCGCGTTGGTCGTGGGCGATTGCGTCTCGGATGATCCGGCGCGCCGTGGGGGTGGGGCGTCTGCCCGGCGGGCCGGTCGTCACCCGCACGAACCGACATCTGCACTGCGACGTGATCGTCGTCGGCGCGGGCGAGTCGGGCCGCGCCGCCGCCTCCTCTGCGGCGGTCCGTGGCGAGCGGGTGGTCCTCTGCGACGAGGGCGACGTGGCCGAGCATCCCGAAGGCGCCGAGGTTCTCGCCCGCCACGCCGCGATCGGCGTCTACGAGGGACCGATGGCGGCGCTCGCATCGGCGGAGGGCCTCGTCCAGGTGCACGCCAGGCGGGTCGTGGCGGCGACCGGCGCCTCGGAGGTCCATCCGGTCTTCCCGGGGAACGATCTGCCCGGGGTCATGCTCGGTCGGGCGGCCGTGGGGCTCGCGGAGCGAGGTGTCGCGCCGGGACGCCGGGCGGTGATCGTCGCCGGCCACCACGAAGGGATCGAGCACCTGACCGCGCTCCGGGACGCCGGCGTTCCGATCGCGGCCGTGGTCGTCCCCTCGGTCCTCGCGGAGCAGGTGCCGGACGACCTCAGGACGCTGATCGATGCGACGGTCGTGCGTGCGGAGGGGAAGGACCGGGTTCGCTTCGCGGTGCTCCGCGATGTCGACGGCGTGACCCGGGGGATCGGCTGCGATCTGTTCGTCCTCTCGATGGGTCTGTCTCCCAGGGACGACCTCGTCCGGATGAGCGGCGCGGGAGAGGTCGAGCCCGTCGGCGACGCCGCGAGGGAGGCTGCGCCGACGTCCACGATGCACGCCGCGGGGACCGTGTGCCTGTGCGAGGACGTGTCCGTGGGGGACCTGGAGCGCGCGTGGGCGGAGGGGTTCCGCTCGTCGGAGCTCTTGAAGCGCTACACGACCGCGACCATGGGACCCTGCCAGGGAGCGATGTGCGGGCGGTTCCTGGCGGCGTTCGCGGCGGCCCAGAACACCCAGAACAGCGACGCCGCCATCACCGCCGCTCGGACCACGGCGCGCCCGCCCGCCCGTCCAGTGCCGTTGGCCGTTCTCGCGGCCGCGGTCCATCCGGTGATCGAGAAGCACACGTCTCTGCACGACGCGCACGTGGCCGCAGGCGCCCGGATGGGATGGTCCGGCCCCTGGCTCCGCCCTCTGCACTACGGGGACGCCCGGGAGGAGTATCGGGCCGTCCGCGAGCGCGTATCCGTGATGGACGTCGGCACGCTCTCGAAGTTCCTGGTCACCGGTCCCGACGCCACGGCGCTGATGGACGCATCGTTCCCCACCCGCTTGGACGACCTGGCTGCCGGGAGGTCCCGCTACCTGCTCGCGCTCGACGAGGCGGGCTACGTCTTCGACGACGGGCTCGTCAGTGGGCTGGGCGAGGAGGGCTGGTACCTGACGTCGACGTCGGGCGGTGCCGATCGGATGGAGGCCTGGCTCCGCGACCGCGCCGATCGGCTGCGGCTTCGTGCCCACGTGATCGACCTCACGGCCGAGCGAGGTGCGATCCTCGTGGCGGGGCCGCTCGCGCGAGCGCTCCTCGGGGAGCTCACGGACGCACCGCTCGACAGCGAGTCGTTCCCGCCGCTGGGGATCCGGGAGCTGACCGTGGCGAGCGTTCCGTGCGGCGCGATCCGCAGCGGTTTCGTTGGCGAGATCGCCTTCGAGCTCCATCATCCGCGCTCGCGGGGTCCGGAGCTCTGGGAGGCGATCCTTCGCCAGGGGGACGGGCTCGGGATCCGCCCGCACGGACTGGACGCGCTCGAGATCCTGCGGCTCGAGAAGGGACACCTCTACGTCGGGCAGGACACGATGGCTGACGACTCCCCCGAGAAGCTCGGGCTCGCGTGGGCGGTGGCTCCCGGGAAGACGTTCGCCGCCTCACGCGCGCTCGAGCGGCTGGCGGAGACGACGCCGGACCGCCGGCTCGTCGGCCTCGCCTTCGACCGTGGAGGCGCGGAGCTCCGCGGGGTCCCGCTGCGCTCCGGCGGGCGCATCGTCGGGAGGGTGACGTCGGCGGGATGGAGCCCGACCCTCGGGCGTTCGATCGGACTCGGATGGATCCGCCGGGAATCCGACGGTGACGTCCCCGACGCGCTGCGCGCCGATCACGTCACCGCCCGCGTCGTCCCGACCCCGTTCCTCGATCCCGAAGGAGAGCGCGTCCGTGGCTGAGCTCTGGTCCGTCCACGCCGCCGAGGAGGCATGCGACCTCGCGATGCGGGCGCCGGGCGCCGGCCGAGTCGCTCCGGACGAGGTGATCGTGCGAGGCTCGATCGCGGAGGATCTCCAGGCCGCCGTGCGCACGATCGACGTGGACGCCGTCATCCGCGAATGCTCGGAGGGATGGTCGGAGATCGTGCTCTCCGGTGCGCACGCCCGTTCCACGTTCGCCCGGTTTTCGGATCTCTCGCTCCCGGATGCCGGCGGGTTCGTCCAGGGGGGTGTTGCGGGCGTTGCCGCCCGCGTGTTCGTGGAGGAGGACACGCTCCGCGTGTTCGTCCGCGCCTCTTGGGGCTCCTACCTCGCGCGACAGCTCGGAGGGGGGGCATCCCGATCGTGACGGGCCTGTTCCGCCGCCGGACGTATCTGCCGGAGCGCGAGCTGCGACGCGCCTACGACGTCGTGATCGTGGGAGGTGGGGTGAACGGGCTGTCGCTCGCCTATCACCTCGCCGCCGAGCACGGCATCGGGGATGTCGCGGTGCTCGAGCGTTCCTACAT
>DATFGG010000023.1:0-5512 GCA_035249665.1 Actinomycetota bacterium
GTCGCCAGCTTGTCGTCGCTCGCGTAGAAGGTCATCGTCTGGAGCACCTCGGCACCGGCCCGCAGGTACTCCCGGTGGAGCTGCGCGAGCGCGTCGGGATGCTCGACCACCACTTCCGGCGTGAACGGGCCGGCCTGCACGTAGCCGCGCTTCTCCAGCTCCAGCAGGTATCCACCGTCACCCAGCACCGGGCCGTCGGCGAGACGCTCCAGGATCCCCCTCGGCATGCGATCGAACCCCCTTCGTGGACGCGCCGAGTCTAGGGCCGCCCCGCCGGCGCCGGGTACGTGATCGCCCGACCCTCGGTCAGCCGAGGAGAGGGCCGCCGGCGTTCGCGCGGCGCCCGCGTTCGGGCCGATACGTGACGACCCAGCGGTCGATGGCGACGCCACTTCCCTCGCTCGCGCGGTGGCGCGTCCCGAGCACCACGACCCTGGCGGTGTGGGGACCCTCGGCGAGACCGGATGCCACCCGGATCGAAGCGAACCCGCGCTCCGGCGCATAGAGATCGATCGTGCGCACCGAACGCCCGTCGACCACGATCTCCGCCTGCCCCCGGGTGGGTCCACGGAGCGTCATCAGGGTCAAGCTCGTCCCGGAGAACCGCAGGCTCGCCTGTGCGCCGGGGGCGTCACTGACGACGTATCCCCCCTCGCTGGCAGAGGGATCCTTCACTCGAGCCCACGAGACGGCCTCCGGATCGGGGTCGGGGCGGAGTCTCCCGCCCCATCGCAGCGCGTCAACCGTCACCCTGCGATCGGTCGCCCCGCGACGCTTGCTGCCGAGCGGGGTGATCGTGAGCCGATGGGAGCCGGCTCCGAGGTCCGTGAACCGGTGCCGGACGCCTGCTCGGAACCGACGCGCGTACCCGTCGATCACCTTCACGGACTCCCCGTCAACGGAGAGGCGGGCCCTCCCCATCCGACGGCCCTCGACGGTGAACAGCGTCACCGACCCGCCGCGGAAGCTGAACGAGATCGAGGCGGCGCCTCGCCGTTCCCACCGATACGACCCCCCGATCGAGCTCTTGGCTCGCTCACGGCTCCACGCGAACCGCGTACCGTCGCCGTCGCCCTCGGGCCTCCGCGGCTCGGTCGCGAGGATCGGCATGAGCTCGGGGATCGGCGTGGGCTCCGGTGTGGGCGTCGACCCGGCCGTGGGCGTGAGCTCGGGTGCCGGTGCGGGTGCCGGACTTGGATCCGGCGTCGGCGCAGACGGCGAGCCGGGCTGGGAGCCGGCACCCGAGCTGCCAGGCGCCTCGGGGACGGTCCGCGCCTCCGGGACCGCGGCCTCGTTCGGACGTCCGAACACCGCGGAGACGGTCTTGTCGCCGAGCGCCGCCACGACGCAGGTGGGGACCTCGCCGGCCGGCTCACAGGCGCCGCCCCATCGGATGAACCGAGCCCCATCTTCGGGGACCGCGCGCAGCCGGATCGGATCGCCCGGAGTGCCCAGGCGTGCACACGATGTCTTGCCTCCCCCGCATGCCAGGCGATCCCCCGTGACCATCCCCCTCTCCGTCGGCCGCACCGCGATCGACGCCACCGTCCCCCGGGAGAGGTTCCCCTTCATCCAGTCCCGATCGACCGGCCCGTCGACGCCCGCGATCCGCCCCGCCGCCGACCACTGCCAGATCGTGTAGCCACGTCCCCCCCAGCGGCGAGCGGGCACGTCGGGCGCGCCTACGTACCAATGCGCCACCCACAGTGGATGGTCGCGCCGCGCGAGCGACACCGTGTTCCGCATGGAGCTGTGCCAGAAGGAGTTGCCCGAATAGATCATCGCCCGCACCCCGGTGCGCTCGTACACGCGATCGAGCCATGCAGAAGCCCAGGTCCGAAGCTGTCGGGGACCCAACCCACCCGTCTCCTCGATGTCCAGCACGGGGATGACGTCACCCGCTCGGAGGCCGATCACGTCGAGGAAGTGGTCGGCTTCGAGACGTGGATCGCGGCGGGCGAGGCCGGGCTTCGCGTAGTGGTAGGCGCCCACGACGAGTCCGTTCCGTCGGGCACCGGCGACGTTGCGTGCGTACCGGCCATCGCGGTAGTGGTTCCCGAGCGTCGCCCTGAGGACCGCGAAGCGCACGGGGGTCGTGGCCACCGCTCTCCAGTCGATCCGCCCCTGGTACGTGGAGACGTCGATCCCCGGGACCTTCGGACCGGCGACCGCTGGAGACGCTACGGTGCTTGTCGACACGACCGTGGTCGAGAGCGCGGCGATGAAGACGACCTGTTTCCAGCGTCGTTCGACCCACCCCACGGAACGTCCACCCCCCGGATCACGCTTCGCCGACCTCTTCGAGTCGCCGCACGATACCTGCACTTCGGCGTCGTGTCGGGGATATCCTCGACCGGATCGGGGCCGTCCTTGAAGCACTCAACCGAGGTGCTTGAGCCGCGATGGATCTGCGCGCCGGTCGTAAGCCTGACTGACTATCTAGTCCACATGGAAGGAGAGGACGCGGTAGCTCACCTCATCGTCGATCGTGTCACTGTGGTCGATCCGGATCGTCGATGGGTAGCCCAGATCGTTCCACCGAACCGTGATCGAGTTCGCGTCTGCTGAGCGGACCAGGTGATCGATCAGTTCCTCGACCGTGGTGGGCGTGTCGTTCGAAACATCCCCCTGTACGTTGACCGGAAGGCTGTCTCGGACCCTGATCTGCACTCGACGCGGCCCGAAGACAGGCTCCGAGGCTTCAAGGGTCCAGGTGTAATCCTCCGGTCCCTGAGTACGCCAGACCTCCTTCCGGTCCAGGAACTCAGCGAGGTCAGACGCACAGGATGTCAGGCATGTCAGCAGAGATGCGCAGGCGATCGCGGTCCGGGCCTTCCTCACCCTGTGAAGGTAGGCCACTGGGCCCTGGTCTTCGACCCGATGCATCCATCGCAGCTCCCTCCGGGTTCGACGCGCGCCGGGAACCGCCTCGAGTCTAGGAACCCTCTCCGAAAGTGAGAAACCGCCGGAACCCGAGGGCTCCAGCGGTCTCTCGAGGAGAAACATACGCCCCGCCGGGATCCCTGTCAAATCGAGCGGGCCCGCAGGGCGGCCGCCCAGGCGATGACCTGCTCCACGGGCCGGTAGTTCAAGATCCGCGCCCGCGGGATCCCTGCCAGGACGGCCGTGGCCATGCCGAACGGGAGGAACTCGAGCTCGTGCGCGGCGTGCGCGTCGCTGCCGATCGAGAACCACTCGACGCCCTCGGCCTCCGCCACCCGCGCGAGCTCGACCCCGAGGTCCTGTCGGGCGGGTGTGGCGTCGAGCTCGATCGCCTTGCCCTGTTGCGCCGCCTCGGCGAACACGCGAGGCCAATCGGCTTCCAGACCGACCCGACGCCCGTACATCCGGGCCTTCGGATGCGCCAGGACGTTGACCGACGGGTTCCGCAGGGTCTTCAGGTAGCGCTCGGTCTGGTCCTCCCGGAGCCGCAGCTTCGAATGGAAGGCGCCGAGGACGATATCCAGCGGGGCGAGCGCCCCCGGCTCCATGTCGGCGGACCCGTCGACGAAGACGTCCATCTCCATCGACCGGAGGATCCGGAACCCGTCCCCGCTGGCGGCGAGCTCCCCGTTCAGCTCGTCGATCCTGGCGATCTGATCGGCGAGCCGCTCCTCGCTCATCCCGTTCGCGATCGTGAGGCTCCTCGAGTGATCGGTGATGGCGATGAAGGAGCGGCCGAGCCTGCGAGCGGTCCCCGCCATCTCGCGGAGGGGAAGCGAGCCGTCGCTGTCGGTCGTGTGGACCTGGAGGTCGGCGTGCGGCGTGCCCTCCCACGCCGGGTCCCCGTCGAGCACGGCCCGGACCTCCGCGAGCGTCAGGAAGCCGAGCCTCGTCGCATCCGGCTCCGGCAGATCGGGAGGCGCGTCGAGCCACGCCTGGATCCTCGCGGCCACCCAAGGACCGACGGCTCGGAGCTCCGTGAGCGGCCGTCCCACTTCGGCCAGATCGGCGGCCTCCTCGCTCCAGAAGCGCGCAGCACCCGAGGCTTTCCGGAGCGCGCGTCGGCGATGCGTGGTCTCCTCTTCACTGGCGCGCCACAGGAGATCGGCGAGGACGCCGTTCGAGACGATCGGAGCCCTCGAGCCACGCATCAGGACACCGTAGTCCAGACGGCGTCTTGCCCCGCGGGAGCCGGCGGAGAAGCAGCAACGTCGGTGACGTGCGATCGTCGTGCGGGCCGTGACGATTCGTCCGGGAACGCTTCAGCGTGACGCGGCGTCGCGGCTCCGCTCGTAGCGGACGATGGACCAGACCTCGTTCCCCTCGCGATGCTCGGATCGCTCGATCAGGTGCATGCCGACCTTCTCCGCGACGCGGATCGACGACACGTTGTCCGCGTCCGCGTACGCGCGAACGACCTCGGCACCGAGGGCGTCGAGCGCGTACGAGACAAGCGCCCGGACGGCCTCGGTCGCGTACCCGTGACCCTGGACGTCCGGCGAGATCGTGTAGCCGACCTTGAGGACGCCGGGCTCGCCGTCCGCCGGGCTGATGCCCACGTCGCCGATCAGCCGGCCGTCCTCGCGACGCTCGACCGAGAATTGCACCCACCCGCCAGGCTGTCCCGGTGTGCGAGCGGCCATCTCCTCGATGTCCGCCCGGACGCTCTCGACATCGGTCCGCTCCCAGCCCTGCGTGCGGTTCACGTCGGGGTCGCTGCGGTACGCGGATATCGTCTCGGCGTCCTCGGGTCGGGAACGACGGAGGACGAGCCGATCCGTTTCGAGGCGATCGAACTCGGCGTCGGCCCGCATGGCCGCACAGCGTACCCAGTAGCCTGCCGGCCAAGGGCAGGAGCGGTCAGGGAACGGAAGGAGGGGGCGATGGAGCCGTGGTCGTTCGACGAGAAGGGGCGCACCGACGAGCACATCGTGGACAGCCGAGCGCTCAGAGGG
Organism: Actinomycetota bacterium; assembly: GCA_035249665.1. Taxonomy (GTDB): domain Bacteria; phylum Actinomycetota; class UBA4738; order UBA4738; family HRBIN12; genus JAJNBA01. Next base: position 4,899 of record DATFGG010000023.1, read on the forward strand.
AACGCCCTCGGCGATCCCCACGAGCGTCCGGTCTGGGTCTCCACCCCTCCCGGATATGACGGCGATCCCGAGCGCCGGTACCCCTCCGTCTACGTGATCCAAGGCCTCACCGGCCAGCTCGACGCGTGGAGGAATCGGTCACCGTTCCGGCGGAACTTCCCGGAGCTCGCCGACGATCTCTTCGCGAGAGGGGAAGCGCCGCCGGTGATCGTGGTCTGGGTGGACTGCTGGACGTCGCTCGGTGGCAGCCAGTTCCTCGACTCGCCGGGGACCGGCAAGTACCTGACCTACCTCTGCGACGAGATAGTGCCGTTCGTGGACGAGCGCTACCGTACGATCGCCGATCGGGACCATCGCGGGATCCAGGGCAAGTCCAGCGGCGGCTACGGGGCGATGGTGGTGCCCATGCTCCGCCCCGACCTGTGGGGTGGCCTGGCGACCCACGCTGGCGATGCGCTGTTCGAGACCTGCTACCTGCCGGAGTTCCGGGAGTCGGTTCGCGTGCTCCGCGACGAGTACGACGGATCGTTCGACGCGTTCTGGAAGGACTTCCGGAGCCGCCCCGCATTCTCCAAGGACAGCGACGGGCACCTGCTGAACGACTGGTGCATGGC
>DATFGG010000024.1:0-2386 GCA_035249665.1 Actinomycetota bacterium
CCCCGCTCCTCCGATGCTCCTGCGGCCATGGCCTCGTCCGAGCGCCGAGGACGCGGCTGAGACTATCGGACGAGCCTCAGCTCGACCGGAGGTTCCATGTGGGCAGCTGACGCGCCCGGGCTCGGACCTTCCGTCGCCACCGGGGCATGTACAGGAGCCACCAGCCGGCCATCGCGATCAGCGCCAACGGGAACAGGGGGCGGTCGGTGAGCGTGGCGAACAGCACGACCGCCAGGCCGATCGCGCTGCCGAGGACCATCGCCTGGATCCGGAATCCCCGCATGTCGCGCATCACACCCTCGTACTCCTCGGCCGGGATCTGCGCGGTGTCCCACCGTCGTCCGCACGAAGGGCAGATCACGGCATCCCCATAGGGGATGTGCAGGACCTGCTTGCAGTCGCATCGAACGGTGATCGGTGGCCCCTTCACGGGGCGATGCTACCGGCTCGATCACCTTCGGCCGAACGCAACACCCTCGGATTGCCCGGCCCGGACCACCGTGCTATACCCCGGCAGGCGACCCGCGTAGGGTCGAAGAGGCCTGAGAGGGAGGGGACACGTGGCGAGTGAGGTCACGGCGCAGGCGACGATCGAGGAACGGCAGCTCCTCAAGTCGCTGAACTGGTGGGACGGGTTCGTGATTGCCCTGTGCAACCCGGGGTTCCTGATCGCGTCGCTGGGGTTCACCCTGGCTACGGTCGGCGCGCTCGGATCGGTGGTCCTCTGGGGGATCTCCGCCGTGGTCGGATTACTCCAGAACTGGATCTACTCCGAGACGGCCGCGATGTTCCCCGACAAGCCTGGCGGGATCGCGCTCTACGCACACGAGGGGTGGCGCAAGTACTTCAACCTGGTCGGTCCGATCTCCGCGTTCGGGTACTGGATCGGGTGGTCGGTCGTGCTCGCGATCTTCGGGAACCTGATCGGCTCCTTGATCGTCGCCGAGTGGTTCCCTGGTTCCGCGACGACCGTTCTCTTCAACTCCCCCTTCAACGTCGATATCTATCCCGCCAACATCATCGGGATCGGCATCGTGGTCGCGGTCTGGCTGTTCAACATCTTCGGTGTCAAGCCGTCTCTCGCGGTGGGCTACGTGACGGGCGTGCTGCTGATGATCCCGCTTGCGGTCTTCATCATCGTCCCGTACTTCACCGGCGACTGGTTGAGCTCGAACGTGACGTTCGAGGATGTGGGTTCCGCTGGCGCTTCCGCAGGGTTCAGCCTGTTCGGGATCTCGATGATGTGGCTCTTCATCATGTGCTGGTCCGCGTACGGCATCGAGGTCTGCGCGACGTTCGCCCCCGAATACCACGACACGAAGCGGGACACGTCGCTGGCCCTCCGATCCTCGGCCGCGTTCTCGCTGGCCGTGTACGTCCTCCTGCCGCTCGGCCTGGGCGGGGTGGTCGGCACCGTAGGGGATTCCGGCGCCTATTACGTCACGGCGTTCAAGGCGATCGTCGGGGACACCGTGGGGAGCATCGCGATCATCTCGCTCCTCGCGAGTCTGCTCCTTTCGATGAACTCCGCGACGGCCGACGGCGGCCGGGCACTCTACGGCATCGCCCGCGACGACATGACGATCAAGTGGCTGTATCACCTCAACAAGTTCCACGTCCCCGCGCGAGGGATGACCGTGGACATGTTCGTCAACGTCGGCCTCATCCTCCTGCTGGGGACGAGCAACCTCGCGATCCTCTACATGTCGAACATCGGATACGTGACGGCGCACGTATTCGCCCTGACGGGTTTCCTGCTGCTCCGGCGAGACCGTCCCGACTGGCCGAGGCCGATCAAGGTCGGTCCCGCGTGGATCGGTCTGGCCTGGCTCCTCGCAGCCTTCAACCTCTTCCTCGTGATCTTCGGCGTCACGCAGAGCGATCTCGCGGCCTACGTGGGCTTCTACGAGTTCGCGGGCGCGCCGCTGTGGATCGGCATCGGCGTCCTCGTCGCCTCGGTGGTCCTCTTCTTCTATCGCCGCGCCGTCCAGGACCGGAAACCGATCACGTTCCGGGATCTCGACGTGCCCACGATGCCCAGCGAGGACCAGATGCGGATGCTCCGCGAGGAGGTCATGCCGGACCGATCCTCGTAGGGACCACGATCGATCGGAGAAGGGGGCGGAGGGCCGCCCCCTTCTTGCGCTCCCAGGGGTGGACGTTGCCCGCTCCGCGAGCCGCGCCTAGCATGAGGCCGTTCCCGTCAGGAGGTCGAGATGACAGAGAAGATGTGGGGTGGCGAGCCCTTCTGGGGACTCGGGTACGACTGGGACCCCGACTGGGTCTACACCGAGAAGCAGAAGGAGCTCCGCGCCACCCTGATCGAGCTCTGCGAGAAGGAGCTGCGCGCCAACGCCAAGCGCTTCGACGACGAGCTGATGTTCCC
>DATFGG010000025.1:0-2195 GCA_035249665.1 Actinomycetota bacterium
TTCGACACGATCTACGCCGAGGGCCAGCGCCGCTACGTGGAGTCGCTCTCGTCGTACGCCCGCCAGTTCCTCGGGCAGATGGAGAAGCCCGACGTCGACTTCATCGAGGGGCTCTCCCCGGCGATCTCGATCGACCAGAAGTCCACATCACGTAACCCACGGTCCACGGTCGGCACGATCACGGAGGTCTACGACTACCTCCGCGTGCTGTTCGCGCGCATCGGACATCCTCATTGCTACAACTGCGGCCGCCCGATCGGCCGACAGACGCCCGACCAGATCGTGGATCAGGTGCTCCAGCTGCCCGAGGGCACCCGCTTCCAGGTCCTCGCTCCGGTGATCCGCGGTCGCAAGGGCGAGTACGAGAAGCTCCTCCAGGAGCTCGCGCGCAAGGGCTTCCCTCGCGCGCGGATCGACGGCGAGGTACGGGAGCTGTCGGAGTCGATCCGGCTCCCCAAGAACTTCAAGCACACGATCGAGGTCGTCGTCGACCGTCTCGTGGCGAAGCAGGGGATCCGGCGGCGTGTCGCCGACAGCATCGAGACCGCGCTCGAGCTGGCGGAGGGGATCGCGTCGATCGCGGTGACCACCCACGAAGGTCACGAGGAGCTCCAGACGTTCTCGCAGAAGCTCGCCTGCACGTTCTGCGGGCTGTCGTTCGACGAGCTGGCACCCCGCAACTTCTCGTTCAACTCGCCGTACGGGGCGTGCCCCACCTGCGACGGGCTCGGCACCCGGCTCGAGGTGGACGCCGAGCTCGTGGTGCCCGATCCCACCCTCTCCATCAACGGAGGGGCGCTGGCGCCGTGGGCGAGCAACACCCTCGAGTACTGGTACCGGGTCCTCCAGGCGGTCGGCGAGGCCCACGGCTTCTCGCTCGACACACCGTGGAGGAAGCTCCCCAAGCGGGCGCGAGACGTCGTGCTGTTCGGATCCGACGAGGAGATCTACGTCCGCTACAAGAACCGCTACGGGCGGCAGCGCTCGTACTACACCAGCTACGAGGGCGTGCTCCCCAACATCGAACGGCGACACAAGGAAACGGACTCGGACGCCTCGCGCGAGAAGCTCGAGCAGTTCATGCGCGAGACCCCCTGCCGGTCGTGCAAGGGCGCGCGGCTCCGTCCGGAGACGCTCGCGGTCACGGTCGACGGTCTCCACATCTCCGCGCTCACCGACCTGTCGATCCGGAAGACGCTGTCCTTCCTCGAGTCGATGGAGCTCTCGGAGCGCGAGGAGATGATCGCCGAGCGGCTGCTGAAGGAGATCCGCGCCCGGCTGGGTTTCCTCGTCGACGTGGGTCTCGACTACCTGACGCTCTCCCGGCCGGCGGGCACGCTGGCGGGAGGGGAGGCGCAGCGGATCCGGCTCGCGACCCAGATCGGCTCAGGCCTCGTCGGCGTGCTCTACATCCTCGACGAGCCATCGATCGGTCTGCACCAGCGGGACAATCGCCGCCTGCTCGACACCCTGATCCGCCTCCGCGACCTCGGGAACACGCTGATCGTGGTCGAGCACGACGAGGCAACCATCATCGAGGCCGACCACATCGTGGACATCGGCCCGCTGGCGGGGGAGCACGGTGGACGGATCGTGTACTCGGGCGACCTGAAAGGACTGCTCGGATCCGATGAGTCGCTCACCGGTGCGTACCTCTCCGGGAGACGGTCGATCCCCTTGCCGTCGTCACGGCGCACACCGAAGCGGTGGCTCCGCCTCGAGGGCGTGCGGCAGCACAACCTGAAGGACATCACGGTGAAGATCCCGCTCGGCGTGATGGTGTGCGTGACCGGCGTGAGCGGGAGCGGCAAGTCCACCCTCGTCCAGGACGTCCTGCTCCGCGCGCTGATGCAGAAGGTGTATCGCTCGCGAGTGCTGCCGGGCAAGCACCGGCGGATGGTCGGGTGGGAAGACGTCGACAAGGTGATCGACATCGACCAGTCGCCGATCGGTCGCACGCCGCGGTCAAACCCGGCCACCTACACGGGGGTCTGGGATCACGTCCGCAAGCTCTTCGCCCAGGTCCCGGAGGCCCGACTGCGCGGCTACCAGCCCGGGCGCTTCTCGTTCAACGTCCGCGGGGGGCGGTGCGAGAACTGCGCCGGAGACGGCCAGATCAAGATCGAGATGCACTTCCTCCCCGACGTCTACGTGACGTGCGAGGTCTGCAAGGGCCGGCGGTACAACCGCGAGAC
>DATFGG010000026.1:0-4474 GCA_035249665.1 Actinomycetota bacterium
GACCGGTCGAACCGCCGCCACAAGCCCGGTCGCGCTTGGGAGCGCACCGGCTACCGGTTCGACGTGTTGTGTGACTACGGGGCGTTCCGCGATCTGCAACGACACCGTCCGCTCACGATCGAATGGCAGCGGCTGACGAGCGAGCACGGCCACGCGACGCCGGACGAGATCGATGAGGCCGGGCTCCGCGATCGGTGGGATCGCGTGATGGATGCAGGCCGGGCGATGGAAGGCGCGCTCGTGGAAGCCGGCTTCGACGACGTCGCCCAATATGCCGTGCCGATGGCGTTCCGCATCCGATTCGTGATGCAGATGACGGCCCGGGAAGCGATGCACCTCACGGAGCTCCGCTCGCAGCCGCAGGGGCACCCGACGTATCGGCGTGTCGCGCAGGCGATGCATCGGTTGATCACCGAGGTCCATCCCTCGATCGGGGCGTCGTTCGGCTTCATGAGCTACGAGGACGTGGATCTGGAACGGCTCGAAGCGGAGCGCCGTACCGAGGTGAAACGGCGCACCGGCGAATCCAGCTGAGCCGCTCGTGGGACGCGGTCGCCAAGGAGGTCGATGGGGTTGCGCGTTCCAGTACCCTTCCGGCTCTCATGGACCGGGAAACCGCGTTGCTCGTCGCGCTCGGGATGCTGATCGCAAGCTCGCTCGCGATCGGCATCAGCGGGTGGGTGATCCTGATCCGGGACCGCCGCCCGGCCGGGGCGACCCATCAGCGCGCCGACGCGACCGAAGGTCCCTGACGTGCTCGACCTCCTGGACCTGCGAGAGCGGGGGGAGCGCCTCGAAGCCGTCAGGCCCGAGATCGATCCCACCGTCTCCGAGACCGTGCAGAGGATCCTGCAGCGCGTCTTCGTCGAGGGCGACGAGGTCCTGATCGAGCTCGCGCAGCGCTTCGACGACGCCGACCTGTCCGAGAGCGGTCTGATGGTCCGCCGTGAGGAATTCGCCGTAGCCGAGCACGAGACCCCCGACGATCTCAAACGGGCCCTCGATGCGTTGATCGACCGGATGCGCGATCTCCACGCCCGCCAGCTCCCCACCGGATGGTGGCAGGAGTCCGACGGGGTCCGTTACGGCGAGATCGTCCGACCGATCCGAGCCGTCGGCTGCTACGTCCCCGGCGGGCGCGCCAGGTACCCGTCCTCCGTCTGCATGACGGTGGTGCCCGCGGTCGTCGCGGGCGTACCCGAGATCGTGCTCTGCACGCCGCCGCGCGCCGACGGGACGATCCACCCCGCGGTCCTCTACGCGGCCAGACGTGCCGGCGCGACGTACGTCGCGAAGACCGGTGGAGCGCAAGCGATCGCCGCGATGGCCTACGGGACGGAGACGATCCCTCAGGTCGACCGGATCGTGGGCCCCGGCAACGCCTACGTGACCGAGGCGAAGCGGCAGCTCTGCGGGACCGTCGGGATCGACGCGCTCGCCGGACCCAGTGAGCTCGCGATCGTCACGGACGGCGACGTCGACCCCGAGCTCGTGGCCCTCGACCTGATCGCCCAGGCGGAGCACGACCCGCTCGCGCGGACGTACCTGATCACCACCGACGAGCCCGTGATCGCGAAGGTCGGGTCCGCGCTCGAGCAGCTCGTCGCGGAAGCGGGACGGCGCGAGATCGTCGACGCCGCGCTCGCCGCGTCGCGCGGGGTCCTCGTCCGGGACCTGGAACAGGCAGCCGCCGTCGTCGACGATCTCGCTCCGGAGCACCTGCTGATCCTCCTCCCCGATGCCGAGGCGTTCCTGGAGACCGTGTCGGTCGCGGGGGCGATCTTCCTCGGGGAATGGAGCGCGGTGCCTTTCGGCGACTACGGCGTGGCCTCCAACCACGTGCTCCCGACGTCGGGAACGGCGCGCTTCTCCTCGGGCCTCCGAGCCTCCGACTACGTCACGGTCCGATCGGTCGTCCGGATGTCGCGCACCGCCGCCGCGCAGCACGCGCCTGCCGCGGCGGTGATCGCGAACGCGGAAGGGCTGGTCGGCCACGCGAAGGCGGTGGAGGCTCGGAGGGGTCGCGCGTGAGCACATCACCGTCACCCCGGCCCGGGCTCCGCGAGGTCGGGCCCTACGATTCTCCGCAGTTCGATGTCGCAGTTCGATTGAACGCGAACGAGTGCCCCGTGCCCTTGCCCGCGGCCTTCTCGGAGGACCTCGCCGTGGCCGTTCGCGACCTCCCGCTCAACCGCTATCCGGACGGGGAGATGACGGCCCTGCGCGACGCGCTCGCCTCCCGGACCGGCCATCCGACCGACGGTGTCTGGCCGGCGAACGGCTCGAACGAGGTGCTCACGCAGCTCCTCCAGGCCTACGGCGGTCCCGGGCGGAGCGCGGCCGTGTTCGAGCCCACGTACGTGCTCCACCGCCGCTTGTCCTGGCTCACGCAGACCGAGCTCGTCGAACGGCGCCTCGATCAACCGTTCCATATCGGGGACGAGGACATCGCGTGGGCACACGACGCGGGCGTCGACGTCGTATTCGTGTGCTCTCCCAACAACCCCACTGGGACCGTCCAGACGCTCGACACGATCGGCGCTCTGGCGGCCGCCACGGACGCTCTCGTGATCGTCGACGAGGCCTATGCGGACTTCGGGGGCGAGAGCGCGCTGCCGCTCGTCGCCGATCACGCCAACATCGCGGTCGTGCGCACGTTCTCCAAGGCGTTCGCGCTCGCCGGTGCGCGGATCGGCTACGTGCTCGCTTCCCCCACCCTCGTGGAGGATCTTCGTCGCGTCCGGCTCCCCTACCACCTGAGCGCGCTCACGCAAGCCGCAGGCGTCACGGCTCTCCGCCACGCGGACGAGGCGGCCGCGAGCATCGACACGATCCGCGAGCAGCGGGACCGGCTCGTCGACACGCTCTCGCGGATCGACGGCGCCACGGTCTTCCCGTCCCAGGCGAACTTCGTCCTGTTCCAGCCGCCGGGTGACGCGAAGGCGACCTGGCGGGCGCTGCTCGACCGAGGTGTGCTGATCCGCGATCTCAGCGGCGTGGTCCCCAACGCGCTGCGCGTGACGGCCGGCACGCCGCACGAGGTCGATCTGTTCCTGAAGTCACTCGAGGAGGTGCTGGCCTGATGGGCCGCGTCGGCACCGTCGCCCGGACGACGAAGGAGACGAACGTCACCGTCGAGCTCTCGCTCGACGGCACGGGTGCCACCGAGATCGAGACCGGCCTGCCGTTCTTCGATCACATGCTGCAGCAGCTCGGGAAGCACGCGAGCTGGGACCTCTCGGTGACGTGCACGGGAGATCTGGACGTCGACGGGCATCACACCGTCGAGGACGTCGGGCTCGCGATCGGACAGGCGCTCGCGGAGGCGCTCGGCGTCAAGGCCGGGATCCGTCGGTTCGCGTCGATCGTGGTCCCGTTGGACGAGGCCGCCGTGGAGGTGGCGCTGGATCTGTCCGGCCGGAACTTCGTCATCCACGAGGTGGACGTGCCCGCCGACACGATCGGCACCTTCGACACCGGCCTCGTCGAGGACTTCGTGCGTGCGTTGGCGCAGGCCGCCGACCTCACTGTGCACGTTCGGCTGCGATCCGGCCGTTCGCCCCATCACGTGGTGGAGGCGGAGTTCAAGGCGCTGGCGAAGGCTCTCGGCGACGCGTGCTCGCTGACCGGATCCGGCGAGGTCCCGAGCACGAAGGGAACGCTCTAGGGATCGTGGCCGAGATCGCCGTGCTCGACTACGGCAGCGGGAACCTCCACTCGGTGTCCCGCGCGCTGGCGCACGCCGGCGGCGAGCCGGTGGTGACCCGTGACCCCGCGAGGATCGCCGGCGCCGACGCCCTGGTGATCCCGGGGGTCGGGCACTTCGGTCACTGCGTCCGGGCGATCAGGTCGCTCGGGCTCGACACGGCGGTGCTCGACGCGATCGGCCGCGGCACGCCGATCTTCGGCGTCTGTGTCGGGATGCAGGTGCTGCTCGAGCGCAGCGAGGAGGATCCCGAGCCGGGGCTTGGGGTCCTCACCGGAGGATCCCGCCGGCTCCTGCCCGAGGTCCCGAAGAACGTGCCGGGGGACGTGAAGGTGCCGCACATCGGATGGAACGAGGTCACGTGGACGCGCCCGCATCCGTACGTCGAGGGGATCGCCGACGGGACGAGGTTCTACTTCGTCCATTCGTACGCGCCCGAGGAGAACGAGGACGCCGTAGGTCTGACCGAGCACGGGAGGCGGTTCGCAGCCGCCGCAGCCCGTGATCGGGTCTTCGCGACCCAGTTCCATCCGGAGAAGTCGGGTGAGGCGGGACTTGCGATCTACGCGAACTTCGTGAAGGCGGTTGCCCGATGATCGTGATCCCGGCGATCGACCTCCGCGGAGGGCGGGCCGTGCGCCTGCGGCGAGGCGACCCGAGCGACGAGACCGCGTACGCCGATCGGCCGGTCGAGGTGGCGGAGCGGTTCCAGGAGGAAGGTGCACGCCGCCTGCACGTGATCGACCTCGACGCCGCGCTCGGGGAGGG
>DATFGG010000027.1:0-2777 GCA_035249665.1 Actinomycetota bacterium
GTCATCGACCGGATCATCGGGGCCGGCACGCTCGTGGTGCAGTCGGCGTCCGAGGCGGGCCGGCAGGTGTTCGATCACATCCGCAAGCCGGAAGAGGTCCAGAAGACGATCTATCACCAGGGAGAGCTGAACCAGCAGCGGATGATGCGTGGCAGCGACGGCAGGTCATCGCACTCGTCCACGTCGGAGCTCGAGCGGCTCGCGGACCTCCGAGCGCGCGGCGTCCTCACGGAGGAGGAGTTCCAGGCACAGAAGCGCAGGCTCCTCGGCTGACATGACGCCGGAAGGGCCGATCGTGGCGATCGACCACGTCTACTACTGGACCCGCGACATGGACCGGGCGGTGGCCTTCTACGAGACCATCCTCGGCCTTCCGGTGTCGCGGCGGTCCGGCAACGAATGGGCGGAGTTCCAGGTGGAAGGGATCAACCTCGCCCTCCACGGCACCGAGGAGGCCTCGACGCCGCCGAGCGGGACCGTCGTCTTCCGCGTCGAGGACCTCGAGGAGGCCAGATGGGCTCTCGAGCAACGAGGCGTCGTGTTCGACGGACATGAGTCCGAGGTTCCCGGGGTCGCGCGGTTCACGACGTTCCACGACCCCGACGGGAACCTCCTGCAGCTGATCGAGTACGGGCCCTCGGGAGCATCTCCGGGCTCAAGCGCCCGCTGACCCGTCCCGAGGATGGTTGCAAGGGGTCCGGGGACTTGCCACTGTAGTTCCGGCCGGTCCGTCTTCCTTCCCCCGGGCCGGGAGCACGCACGAGATGACCGAGACAGTTCGACGCTTCCCCGGATCGACGCGAGTCGCCGTAGTGGCGGCGCTGCTCGCCGTGGTGTCCCTGGTGACGACCGTGGCCGGCGCCGCGCCCTCGAAGGAGGACGTCGAGCGCGCCAGGGAGCGCCTCGAGGGCATCGAGGACAAGCTGAGCGGCATCCAGCGCCAGCTCGCAGCCACGCAGAAGCAGCTGAACGCGGCGACGGCGAGGGTGGAGCGGCGCGAGGCGGCGGTCGAGCAGGTCACGGCCGAATTGGTCCGGACCCAGGAGGAGCTCGACCGTGCCCGGGCGAGCTACGAGCGTGTCTCGACCCGCTTGAACGAACGGGCGGCAGCCACGTACATGACCGGCCCCGCCTCGAGCATCGACTTCCTCCTCAACGCCCAGAACGTCGCGGATCTCACCGACCGGATCGCCTACGTCGACGCGCTCGCGCAGGCGGACGCCGAGCTCGCGGTGAAGGTGGCGAACGAGAAGAACCGGCTCGTCGCGCTCGAGGCGGAGCTCGAGGAAGAGCAACTTCGCGAGGTCCGAGAGCTCGAACGTGCGCGGGTGGAGAGGAACGAGGTGGTCGCGCTCTTCGACGAGCAGCAGAGCCTGCTCTCGACACAGGAGCAGCTGCTCGCCGTCGCGGAGAGGGCGTTCAAGCGCACGGAGGAGAGCTACGAGGATTGGCTCGCCGAGAAGCAGGCCTCGACCGGTGACGCGCTCGGCGGCCGGGAGTGGCGCGGGGGGTCGCTCGCACCCTTCGACCATGTCTTCGAGGTCTGTCCGGTCCAACAGCCGCGCGCCTACGGCGACGGGTTCGGGGCTCCTCGATACGCGGGCGGCTACCACCTGCACAAGGGGGTCGACATCGTCGCGCCGCAAGGGACCGAGATCCTCGCCCCGTTCGACGGTCAGGCCTTCACGAGCTCGAACGGCCTGGGCGGGAGCATCGTCTTCGTGGTGGGGTCGCAGGGCACCGCGTACAACGCGCACCTCGATGGATACTCCAGCAACTCGAACGGCGCCGTCTCGGCCGGTGAGGTGATCGGCTACGTCGGGAACACCGGTTCGAGCACCACGCCGCACGATCATTTCGAGTTCCACCCGCACACGATGCCGGGCTCCTGGTACGAGAGCGTCTACCGATACGGCATGATCGAGGACGCGATCAATCCGTACCCGTTGCTGCTCCAGGCCTGCGGCTAGCTCCGCCTCGTCTCCTATCCTGGAGCCGATGCGACCCGAGGACATCCGGCACGTGGGCGTGGTGGGCGCGGGTCTGATGGGATCGGGCATCGTCGAGGTCTGCGCCCGTGCCGGGCTCCGCGTGACGTTCATCGAGGGCTCCGACGAGCTCGTGGCGGCCGGCCGCGGCCGGGTCGAGCGATCGGTCGCGAAGGCCGTGGAGCGCGGGAAGCTCGACGGGGCCGCGGCCGGGGACCTCCTCGGACGGATCGACGCCGCCACCGACCTGGGCGCCCTCGGAGGAGTCGATCTCGTGATCGAGGCCGCTACCGAGGATCGGGATGCCAAGGCTGCGATCTTCGCGGAACTGGGTCGGCGAATGCGTGCGGAGATCGTCCTGGCCTCCAACACCTCCTCGATCCCGATCGGGGAGCTCGGGGCCGCCAGCGGGCGCCCCGCCGACGTGATCGGGATGCACTTCTTCAATCCACCACCGGTGATGGCCCTCCTCGAGCTCACGCCGTCCACCGACACGAGCGAGCGGACGTACGAGCTCGTCCGGGCCTTCGGGACCGACGTCCTGGGCAAGACGTGCGTCCGGTCCGGTGACCAGGCCGGCTTCATCGTGAACCGGCTGTTGATCCCGTACCTGTTCGACGCGATCCGCCTCTACGCGTCCGGCTTCGCCAGCCGCGAGGACATCGACACGGCGATGCGGCTCGGGCTCGCTCACCCGATGGGGCCGCTCACCCTCTCGGACCTGATCGGGCTCGACACCCTGCTCGCGATCGGCGAGGTCCTCCGCGAGGCGTTCCCGGGGGACCCTCG
>DATFGG010000028.1:0-8109 GCA_035249665.1 Actinomycetota bacterium
CGTCCAGTGGCTCGCCCCGCTGGCGTCGGAGGCACCTGAGCTCCTCGTCGCCGGCCTCTTCGCCTGGCGGCTGAACACGAACTCGGGCCTCGGGACGCTCGTCTCCTCGAAGGTGAACCAGTGGACGCTGCTCGTCGGGACGCTCCCGATCGTGTTCGCGATCTCGAGCGCGTCCACCCATGGCCTACCGATCAGCTCGGTCCAGCGAGAGGAGCTGTTCCTCACCGCCGCCCAGTCGTTCTTCGCCGTGGCGATCATGTCGAACCTCTCGCTGTCGCTCCGGGAGGCCGGCTACCTGTTCGGGCTCTTCTGGGCGCAGTTCATCGTTGGTGCCCTGGTGCCCGAGTCGATGCACGCGGCCGAACGGATCGGCGTGGGCGTCCTCTACCTGCTGCTCGGACTGGCCTACATCCTGCGGGACCGGCGGCGTGTCCCCCAGCTCGTCCGCGACGCCTTCGTGGCGTCGTACGCGGAGCTCGCCGAGGAGCGCCTCCAGGACGCGCTCGGGGTAGCCGAGGGAGAGCACCCATCTCCACCGCACGACGACCCGCCGAGCGACGACCGCCCGGACGAGGACCCTCCGACGGAGCCGTCCCGGTAGCGTCGCTCCGGTGGACGCCCATGGATTCCTCGAGGAGCTCACCGCGCTTGACCCCGAGACGGCCGCGTGTCTCGTCGGCACGCGGGAGCTGCCGGCGCGCGAGCCGCGGCTCGATCCGTTCCCCTCGGACCTCCCGGCCGTCCTGACCTCCCGGCTGGAGCTCCTCGGCATCGAGGGCCTCTACCCGCATCAGTCACGCGGGCTGGAGGCGCTCCGCGCAGGACGCGACGTGATCCTCTCGACGGGGACCGCGAGCGGGAAGACCCTCGTGTACGACGTGGCGTTCGCGGAAGCCGCTCTCACCGTGCCGAAGGCCACGGCGCTGTACCTGTTCCCGACGAAGGCCCTCGCTCGCGATCAGCTCCGGGCCGTCCGCGCGCTGAAGCTCACGCAGATCCGCGCGTCGGCCTACGACGGCGACACGCCGAAGGCGGAACGACCGCTGGTTCGCAAGAACGCCAACCTCGTCCTGACGAACCCCGACATGCTCCACCTCTCGATCCTCCCGGATCACGCACGATGGGCGGACTTCTTCTTCCGGCTCTCCCTGATCGTCATCGACGAGGCGCACGTGTGCCGTGGGGTGTTCGGCTCACACGTGGCGATGGTCCTGCGGCGTCTCCGCCGGCTGATCGAGCACTACGGGGGCGATCCGCGCTGGTGCCTGGCGAGCGCCACGGTGGGCAATCCCGGCGAGCTGGCCTCGCGGTTGACCGGCCTCGACGTCGAGGTCGTCGAGGGGATCGGCGGACCGGCCGGTGACAAGCTCTTCGCGCTCTGGAACCCGCCGATCGTGGACGAGGAGACCGGGCGCCGGCGGAGCGCGCTGGCGGAGGCATCGTGGCTCATGGGCCGGCTCGTCGCCGGCGACGTCCGCACGATCGGCTTCACACGCTCGCGCCGAGCGGCGGAGCTGCTCGCGGAGTTCACCAGACGCGACGTGGGCGACGCGGCCAGGCGCTCCCGGATCGTCTCCTACCGTGCCGGCTACCTGGCCGAGGACCGTCGCGCGATCGAGCGGCGCCTCGCCGAGGGGGACCTGCTCGCGGTGGCCGCGACCAACGCGCTCGAGCTCGGGATCGACATCGGCTCGCTCGACGCGGTCGTCCTCACCGGATACCCGGGGACCCGGGCTTCGATGTGGCAGCAAGCGGGCCGGGCGGGGCGCCGGGCCGAGGGATCGCTCGCGATGCTGGTCGCGCAGGACGATCCCCTGGACCAGTTCCTCGTCCATCACCCGGAGGACCTCTTCGACAAGCCGGCCGAGGCCGCGGTGATCGACCCCGAGAACCCGTACGTCCGGGAGCCACATCTGCGCTGCGCCGCCCGCGAGCTGCCGATCGTGGACGAGGATCACGCCTACTTCGGGGCGGACACCGGGGCCGCGCTCGAGCGGATGGGCGAACGGGGGGAGCTCACGCGCCGTCGCGATGCCTGGCACGACGCGGGACGCGAGTCCCCGCACCGAGGGGTCGACGTGCGCGCGGGAGCCGGCACCGTCTACACGATCGTGAACGCCGACACGGGCGAGGTGATCGGGACCGCCGACGAGCATCGCGCGTTCGGCACGCTCCATCCGGGCGCCGTCTACCTGCACATGGGCGAGCAGTACCTGGTCAAAGAGCTCCACCTCGACCGAGAGGTGGCCGCCGTGCAGGCAGCGGATCCCGACTACTACACGCAGGCCCGCACGATCACCGACATCGAGATCGTGGGCGAGCTCGAGCGAGGGACGCTCGGGGAGGTGGAGGTCTCGTTCGGGGACGTGCTGGTGACCGAGCAGGTCGTGGGCTTCGTCCGCAAGCTGGTCGCGACGAACGAGGTCGTGGACGAGGAGGCGCTCGCGCTCCCGCCGCAACGGCTGGAGACGCGATCGCTCTGGTTCACGATCACCCCGAAGGTGATCGCGAAGGCCGCCATCACGCCTCGGCAGCTGGCCGGCGCCATCCACGCGGCCGAGCACGCCGCGATCGGCCTGATGCCGTTGATCGCCACCTGCGATCGCTGGGACCTGGGCGGCGTCTCCACGCCACTGCATCAGGACACGGGGCTGACGACGATCTTCATCCACGACGCCTACCCGGGAGGCGCCGGCATCAGCGAGCGAGGGTTCCGACACATCGAGCGCCTCCTCGAGGCGACGCTCGAGACGATCCGGCAGTGCCCGTGCTCGTTCGGATGCCCGTCGTGCGTCCAGAGCCCGAAGTGCGGCAACGGCAACGAGCCGCTCGACAAGCCGGCGGCCGCCGCGCTCCTGGCGGCGATCCTCGGCATCACGTGGGGCTGAGCCACCGACTGAGACTGCGATACTCCGGACCGTGAGCGAGGGCGCGTACATCTCGGTGATCGGTGCGGGTCAGGCATCCGACGACGAGATGGCGGCCGGCGAGGAGATCGGCCGGCGACTGGCCGAGGCTGGCGCCGTGCTCGTCTGCGGCGGCCTCGGCGGGGTGATGGACGCGGCCGCGCGGGGCTGCGAGGCGGCGGGCGGCACCTCGGTGGGGATCCTCCCCGGTGAGGACGGCAACCACGCCTCGGCACACCTGACGGTCCGGATCGCCACGGGCCTCGGCGAGGCGCGCAACGCGATCGTCGCCCGGGCCGCCGACGCGGTGATCGCGGTGGGGGGCGAGTTCGGGACGCTGTCCGAGATCGCCCTCGCCCTCAAGATGGGCAAGCCGGTGGTGGGACTCGGCACCTGGTCCCTCGATCTCGAGGGACTCCCCGGCGATCCCCTCCAGCGGGCGAGCGACCCGGCGGACGCGGTCGCCAGGGCATTGGAGGCGGCGGATCGACTGGCGGGCACCTCGTGGTGAGTGCTGATTGTGGTACGTCTCGTCATCCAGATGCGCTATTGACGTGAAGCCGGAGCCGGTGCCAGGCTCCGAACAGCTTCCGCACGTCCCCCCGAACAGGGAGCACGATCGCTGATGGCCGGGTACTTCGCCATGCTGCTCGCGACGGCCTGGACCGCCGCCGTGGTGGAGACGATCATCGAGAGCACACGCACGTTCGGCGGAACGATCCTGTTCCTCGGACGCACGCTCATCGCCCCCGGGATCCGCCCGGGGATCCTCATCCTCTGTGGACTGGCGGCATCCGCCGGGCTCGCCTGGACGCTCGCGGTGGCGTTCGCACGGGGCCGCCGGATGAAGCGACGGATGTCCGCGGCTCTCGACACGCAGTATCAGGAAGTGACGACCAAGGCGGCGGGCGATGCCGCCCGCGCCGGTCTGCTCACCTGGCGCATCGGCGAGCTCCAGACAGAGGTGAACGATCTGGCCGCGAAGCGCGACCGGGCGCGGTCCGAGATGGAGCTCGCACAGAGGCGGACATCGGAACTGCGGGCGCTCTCGGACGACTACCGGCGGTCGCTCACGGAGCTGCAGGACCGACTCATCACGTTGCCGGACATCGAGGACGAGCTCGCCCGGCGACGCGCGGAGCGCCAGACAGCCGACCCCGCGGGTTAGTAAACGGGTTACACCGCCCCCGACGGCCTCGTCCCCTTCTTCGCGATCAGGGAGCCGCCGGCGAGGGCCGGCGGAGGATGAGCCGGATCGCGGCGGCGCGCTCGGTCGGTGAAAGCCCGAACGCCAGCAGCGAGCCCACGTAGGCGGCGGCGCCCGCGCCCGCCGAGACGAGCAGGTCGAGGAACCATCGGTCGTTCGGCATCGCGGCGTGGGCGAGCCACATCGTGAGGGCTCCGAGCGCCGTCGGCACCGCCAGCCGGAGCCAGGCGCCATCGAACGGCCAGATCCCCAGGAACCGCCGCACCAGGAGGAGCCGGGCCGTGGCCGAGAACGACAGCGTGAGGGCCTGAGCGATCGCCGCGCCGCGGATCCCGAGGTTGGATGGGCCCGCGAGCACCAGCGCCACGCCGATGTCGATCGTGAAGCCGGCGAGGTACACGACGAGATCCCATCCCGTGCGTCCCGCCATGATCAGGATGAACCCCACGGTCCCGACCATCACCGGCACGATCATCCCGATGATGAGGATCCGCAGGGCGCCCGCACCGCTCGCGAACTCCGGGCCGAAGATCCGCAAAGTCTCCTCCGGCAGGATCCCCAGCACCAACAGCACCGGGATCGTGGCTGCCAGCGTCCACCGCGTGACGTTCTTGTAGAGGCCGTCCAGCCGGGCACGTTCACCTCGATGGTGGAGGTCGGCGACGAACGGGCTGAACGTCAGCGACACCGACGTGAGGAACAGGAACAGCGCCTGCCCGGCTCGCAGCACCGCCCCGTAGACCCCCACCCGCGAGGCGCCCGCCGCCCCCCGGTCGCTCCACAGCACCGACAGCACGAACAGGTCGGTCCAGAAGATCAGCTGGGAGAACAGCGTCGCCGGCGCGCGGAGCGCCCCGAACCGGAGGAGCGCGCCGGCGCGCTCCTCCGCGATCCCCTCCCCGACGACGTCGCCCTCGGGGAACCGCCGGCGCTCGCGAGCCCATCCCGCCAGGGCGATCGCCAGGGCGAGCGCCCAGGACGCCCCGAACGCGAGCGTCGTGGCTCCGGCCGTCTTCGCCCACAGCCAGAACAGGATCGTCAGCACGATCCAGCCGATCGGCTGCGCGATCCATTGCGAGTACAGCGTGTACCGCATGATCTTCAGTCCGCGCGTGGCTCCCATGTAGACGAACGCGAGTGCGGCGAATGGAACCGTCACCGCGGCCGCCCGGAACGCTGGCTCGGCGAGCGCCGGGACCGCCGTGAACCGGTCCGCGAGCCACCCGGCCGAGAGGAACGCAGCCGCCGCCAGCGGCACCGAGACGGAGGCCGCGATCGCGGCCGAGCGTCGAACGAGCCCTCGGACCCGCGCGACCTCGCCACGGCCGTCGAGGATCGCCACAAGCCGCACGTTCGCGACGTCCATCCCGGATCGTGTGGCCGCCGCGGCGATGAAGGCGGCTTGCGTGGTGAGGGTGACGACCCCGAACGCCTGGTCGCCGAGCGCGTTGGTGATCAGCACCTGCGCGACGAACGTCGCCACCGCGCCGACCCCGAGACCGAGCACGTTCTGCCCCGTCTGGCCGACGATCACCCTGTGATCGGAGCTGCTCACGGCTCGGAGCTTACGGGGAGCAGCCGGCGGGCCCGGGAGGCTATCGGCCCAGCCTGATGCGGAGCGTGATCGGCACGGCGGCGAACGCCTTGCCGACCGGACAGCTCTCCTTCGTCGACCGCGCGATCGACTCCAGCTCGGACGCCTCGATCTCCCGAACCGTGGCCTCGCTGTCGAGATCGATACCGGTGATCGCGAACCCGTTCTCCCCCTTGTCCAGGCGAACCATCGCCACGGTGCGGACGGCCTCCGGCACATGGCCGGCGCTGCCGAGATCGGCCGCCAGCGCCATCGAGAAGCAGCTCGCGAGGGCAGCCCCGATCAGCTCCTCCGGATTCGTCCCGGGCTGGTCCTCGAATCGGGTGGGGAAGGCGAAGACGCCGGACACCTCACCGCTCTCGGTCCAGAATCGACCCTTGCCTTCCTTCAGGGGGCCTTCCCACGACGCTTCACTGGTGCGGATCTGCATGTCGAGATCCCCTCTCGTCCGTGGTCTCTTCCTCGGTACCCACACGACTCGACGAGCAATCCAGCGCAACCGCGTCTTCGGCCGGAGGGACGACCGCGGTACGCTCAGCGCCGGAACCGGTCCCGAGAGGAGGATCCGTGACGTTCGACTCGTTGAGCGATCTGAACTGGCTCGCCGTCCTCGTGGCAGCACTCGCGTACTTCGCGATCGGCGCCGTCTGGTACGCACCCCCGCTGTTCGGGAAGACGTGGGCCGCCGCGGGTGGCATGGAGATCCCGGAAGCGGGCGCGAGGCCGAGCCCGGCGATCTACCTCACGCCCCTCGTCGGGAGCGTGCTCTCCGCGATCGCCCTCGGGATGCTGGCGAAGGCTACCGGCACCGACACGCTGCAGCGAGGCATCGTGCTCGGACTGGTGGTCGCGATCGGATTCGCCGTCGCGATCTCCTTCGTGACGGCGCAGTTCGAGTCCCAGAAGCCGAAGCCCATGGTCTGGGGCGCGATCAACGCCGGCTACCACGTGGTGGGGAACCTCGTGGCCGCGATCATCGTCGCGAGCTGGCAGTAACGGGCGCCGCCGGAACGATCAGACGGCGCGGCGATAGCGCCGGACGGCGAGCGGTGCGAACACGAGCAGGATCCCGGCGATCCAGATGAGCGACTCCCAGAGGTCGGACGGTTGGCCGACCGGACTTTCGCCGAGCGTGAGGTAGCGGATCGCTTTCGCCGTGACCGAGACGGGTTGGTGGTTCGCCCACCCCTGGAGCCACCCCGGCATCGACTGGACCGGGACGAAGAGAGACGAGGCGAACACGAGCGGCGCGAGGAGGGGGAACGAGGCGGCCTGAGCGGTCTCCGGATCGCCGACCAGGAGGCCGACGCTCGCGAAGATCCAGCTCATCGCGTACCCGAACGCAAGGAGGAGGAGGATCCCGCCGAGCAACCCGAGGACATCGGTGTGCACCCGGAACCCGACCAGGAACCCGACGGCGAGCATCAGCACCACCACGAACAGGTTCCGGGTGAGATCGGCGAGCGTGCGACCGGCGAGCACGGCGCTCCGAGCCATCGGCAACGACCGGAACCGCTCCATCAATCCGCTCTTCATGTCGGTCGCGAGCCCGATCGCCGTCGCCATCGCACCGAACACGACCGTCTGGACGAAGACCCCGGGCATGAGGAAGTCCACGTACGGGAGACCGGGGACCGGCACGCCGATCGCGCCCCCGAAGACGTAGCGGAACATCACCACGAAGATCACGGGCTGGATCGTCGAGAACACGAGCAGCTGCGGCACCCTGCGGTACGCGATCAAGTTGCGCCCGGTGACGGCGAGCGCGTCGCGGATCGCGCGGACCGGCAGCGATCGCTCACGGATGATCTCGGTGGCAACGTCCACGTTCATGCGGCTCCCCTCTTGCGCCGGCGTCGCCCGCCAGCCGGCCCCTCGACGGCGGGCCCTCCGTTCTCGGAGATCTCCTCCGCGTGGCGACCGGTGAGCGCCAGGAAGACGTCGTCCAGGCTCGGCTCGTGCACGGCCAACGTGGTCGGCGCGAGCTGCGCACCGTCGAGCTCTCGCAGGACGTCGACCAGGAGGCGAGGTCCCTCGTTCGAGCCGAGGCGGACCATGGTCCCCTCGCGCTCGACCCCGGGATGACGTCCCTCGAGGAGCGTCCGGGCCTGCTCCGCGATCGAAGCGTCGTCGAAGCCGAGCTCCGCGACCGTGCTGCCGAGCTGCGCCTTCAATACGGATGGCGTGTCGTTCGCGATCACCTTGCCGTGATCGATCACGGCGACCCGCTCGGCGAGCCGGTCGGCCTCCTCCAGGTACTGCGTCGTGAGCAGGACGGTCGTGCCTTCGCGTACGAGCTCGTTGATCATGTCCCAGAGCCCGTTGCGGCTGTGCAGGTCGAGACCCGTCGTAGGCTCGTCGAGGAACAGGACCGGCGGCCGTGGGACGAGCGCGGCGGCGAC
>DATFGG010000029.1:0-2091 GCA_035249665.1 Actinomycetota bacterium
TCGAGGCCCTGGCCACCCACCTCGTCGTCGCATCGATCCGGCTGGGCGGATCCCTCCGTCCCGCTCGGGGGCGTGACGGTCGTGACGGTCGAGCCGGCCGGACGATCCGACCGTGGGACCGAGGAGGGCCGCGGAGCGTTCTGCTTTCCACGGAACGTGTCCACGACATGGGGGACCGCCGCGGCGATCGCGGTGAAGGCCGTGATCACCAGGAGCCACGTCGCGGCGGCCACGAGGACCTGAGCGGCTCGCCCTCGCCTTCGCCAGGGCTGGGGGAGCGGTGGCTGGGGTTCGGTCTCGACGTCGAGCGCGTCCTGGGCGACAGCGGCCGTTCGCACGGGCGCGGGGGTCTCCGCATCCGGCACCACGATCGTGTCGGCGCGCTCGACCCGCGCCGCCGCTCTGCGCACGGCGTCACCGAGGTCCTCGATGACCATGTGCGGCTCGACGCGTTCCTCCGCCAGCACCGCGGACACGCCGTCCGGCCACACGACGACCAGGGCGGCCCCGTCGATCCGCTGCCGGGCGTCCAGCGCGGCGGCGGCGGAGATCCCACCATCCAGGACGAGCACGGATGGCTTGGCGCCTCGCAACACCCGCGAGAGCTCCTCTTCGTTCGACGCCATCCCGATCAGATCGAACCCCTCGGCTTCGAGCACGAAGCGGAGCAGTCCGTCGGCGCGCTCCGCCTCGCCGAGGACGACTTGAACCCTTCGCTCGCGCTGCATCCCCTGACCTCCGGTCTCGGAGCGCGATCGTACGCCGAGGGCGGCGCGAACTCTGCGGGTCAGATGGCCCATAGACGTCGGTCCTACGGCGTGCTGGCGAAACGAGCACTGCCGGACGAGCCCATAAGGGCTATCCGGGATAGGGCGCCTGCTCCCCGGAGCGGGTCGGGGTGCCGCGTCACGGCCCTGTCGGCGACCCTGGGTACGGTGTGACGACGTGACCGATCCCCTCGAGCTCCTCCGCCTGATCGCGGGCCCGGAGGCGATGTTCCGCGCCGGCCAGCGCGAGGCGATCGAGGCCGTCGTCTCGGAGCGCGGGCGGGTCCTGCTCGTGCAGCGCACCGGGTGGGGGAAGTCGGCTGTCTATTTCATCGCCACCCGGCTGCTCCGCGACGACGGCGCCGGCCCCACGATCCTCGTGTCGCCGTTGCTCGCCCTGATGCGCAACCAGATCCAGATGGCGGAACGAGCCGGGGTGCGCGCCCACACGATCAACAGCGAGAACCGCGACGACTGGGAGGCGGTCCGCGAGGCCGTCGACCGGGACGAGGTCGACCTGCTCCTGATCTCGCCCGAGCGGTTCAACAATCCGGCGTTCCGCGACGGGATCCTTCCCACCGTCGCGGCGCGCTCGGGCCTGCTCGTGATCGACGAGGCGCACTGCATCAGCGACTGGGGCCACGACTTCCGCCCCGACTACCGCCGGCTCGTCCGCGTGCTCGAGCTCCTGCCGCGCGGCGTCCCGGTCCTGTGCACGACCGCCACGGCCAACGATCGCGTGATCGAGGATATCCGCTCGCAGCTCGGCGCGGAGCTCGCCACCCTCCGCGGTCCGCTCGCGCGCGAGAGCCTCGCGCTGTCGATGCTCGACACGACGTCGCAGCCCGAACGTCTCGCGTGGCTCGCGGACGTCGTCCCCGGCCTGGAGGGCTCGGGCGTGATCTACGTGCTGACGGTCGCCGACACCGCGCGGGTGGCGTCGTTCCTCCGCACGCGTGGGATCGACGCCCACGCCTACAGCGGCGAGACGGAGTCGGAACGGCGTCTGGAGCTGGAGGAGGCGTTGATCGACAACGGCGTGAAGGCGCTGGTGGCGACGTCTGCGCTGGGGATGGGCTTCGACAAACCCGACCTCGGCTTCGTGATCCACTACCAGTCGCCGTCGTCGCCGATCGCCTACTACCAGCAGGTCGGCCGCGCCGGGAGGGCCCTGCCGCACGCCCCGGTGGTGCTCCTCCGCGGCACGGAGGACCGCGACATCCAGGACTACTTCATCGGATCGGCGTTCCCGCCACGGACTCGGGCGGAG
Organism: Actinomycetota bacterium; assembly: GCA_035249665.1. GTDB lineage: Bacteria > Actinomycetota > UBA4738 > UBA4738 > HRBIN12 > JAJNBA01. Next base: position 2,038 of record DATFGG010000029.1, read on the forward strand.
GAGGTGGTCTCGCTGCTCGAGGATCGAGCCGCGCCGGTGAGCGAGAACGAGATC
>DATFGG010000030.1:0-2897 GCA_035249665.1 Actinomycetota bacterium
GCCGACGGGGCGCTCGACGCGATCGAGATCGTGCACGAGGAGGAGAGGTTCTGCGTCGTGAGCTCGGTGGGAGAGCAGCTGGGGTGCTCGGTGCGGAGGGATGAAGCGCTCGACCTCCAGCGTCAGTCGGGCCAGGAGCGACTGCTCCGCGTGATCGGGGAGACGGCGCGCCTGGAGGAGCGATCCGTGCTCGAGATCGTCCCGGTCTCCGACCCTCGGCCCGTCACCTGCGGCACGCAGGAAGAGCGCGATCTCCCACGTTGCTCGTTCGACGCGCTGAGGAACGAAGAGGTCGTGTATCCGGGGGCCGCTCCGGAAGGTCAAGGGGTCGCCAAGTATGTGCTCGGTCCGGTTGTGATCAGCGGCGAGAACTTCGAGAGCGCAGACCCCGTGATCAACCCAACCACCGGCGAATGGACGGTGACGTTCGACCTGGACGGGGACGGCGCGGAGCGATTCGCCGACGCCACCACCGAAGCCGCCGCATTCCGCGATCCAACCGGCGCCACGAGCGATCCTCGAAACCAGATCGCGATCGTCGTCGATAGGGTCATCATCTCGTCGCCCGGAGTGAATGAGCCGATCACGGGCGGTTCCGGCGAGATCACCGGCGGCTTCGCGGAACAGGAGGCGAAGGACCTCGCGACGCAGCTGAACGCGGGCGCGCTCCCGGTGGAGCTGACCCGGCAGTCGGTGCGGACGGTAAGCCCGACCCTCGGCGAGGAGTCCTTGCAGCAGGGGATCCTCGCCGGGGCGGGTGGCCTCGTCCTGTTGTTCCTCTACCTGCTGTTCTACTACCGGCTCCTCGGGGTCGTCGCGTGGTTCGGCATGACGATCTGGGCTGCGCTCGCGGTGGCGTTGATCTCGATCGCGGGCGACCAATTCGGCTACGCGCTCTCGCTCGCAGGCGTCGCGGGGCTCGTGATCTCGCTCGGCGTCACCGCGGACTCCTACATCGTGTTCTTCGAACGGCTGAAAGACGAGGTCCGTTCGGGCAAGTCGCCTCGCGCCGCGGTTCAGCCCGCGTTCGCCCGCGCGTACAAGACGATCGTCGCCGCCGACATCGTGACGGGGCTCGCGGCCGCGGTCCTGTACCTGACGGCGGTCAGCTCCGTCCGCGGATTCGCGCTGACGCTGGGTGTGGCGACGCTGCTCGACCTGTTCGTCGTGTGGTTCTTCAAACGGCCGACGGTCTTCCTGATCGCCAAGAACCAGAAGCTCGTGAACCTCCGTGGCTTCGGTCTCACCAGCGGCGTCGCCGGCGAAGCCACGCGGCAGGGAGCGGGGCTGTGAACGTCCGACACGCCCTCGACACCTACCGCGGTCACACGATCCCGCACGTGCCCTGGGTGGAGCTCCGGAGCCGATGGTTCGCGATCTCGGGACTCCTCGTCGCCATCTCGCTCGCGGGTCTCCTGTTCGGTGACCTGAACTTCTCGATCGACTTCGAAGGGGGCGCGCGTATCACGTACACGTTCGCGCGTCCGGTCGACGCCGAGCAGGTGCAGGCGACGCTCGAGCAGCAGGGGATCGACGGTGCCGAGGTCCAGATCGTGAACGACGAGGCGGTCTCGATCCGAACCCCTTCGCTCACCGGGGAGGGGATCAGCGAGTCGGAGGTGATCCGTCGGGAGCTCGCCGAGCAGGCGGGCATCGAGCCGGTGGAGGTGAATATCGAGGACGTCGGTCCAACGTGGGGTGGGGAGATCTCCCGGAAGGCCGGCATCGGGCTGGTGATCGTGCTGGCCGCGATCATGGGCTACATCACGCTCCGGTTCGAGCTGAAGATGGCGATCGGGGCGATCATCGCGCTGGTCCACGACGTCGTGATCACGATCGGGGTGTACGCCCTGACGGGGCGGGAGGTGACGCCGGAGACCGTGATCGCGGTGCTCACGATCCTCGGGTTCTCCCTCTACGACACGGTGGTGATCTACGACAAGATCAAGGAGAACCTCGAGACACAGTCGCTGGTGGGGAGGCTCGGGTCGGACGGAACGATCGACCTCTCCCTCAACCAGGTGCTGATGCGATCGGTGAACACGTCGCTCGTGGTCCTGCTCCCGATCCTGGCCCTGCTGCTCTTCGGCGGCGAGACGCTCAAGGACTTCGCGTTCGCGATGTTCATCGGCACGGCGATCGGCGTGTACTCGTCGATCTTCCTCGCGGCGCCGCTCCTCGCGGTGCTGAAGAAGCGGGAGGCGCGATTCCGGCAGCTCGAGCAGAAGCTCACGGACCGCGAACGGGTGGTGGCGCGGCGGGCGGCGGCCAGTCCCGCGGCGACGCCCGGCGCGAGCACCGGCGAGGCGGCCGCCGCCCGCGCGACTTCCCGGACCGCGACGACCGGGCGGCCGGGACAGAAGTCGAAGCGGCGCAAGCCGCCGGCCAAGCGCAAGCGGAGGTGACGTCGTGGAGATCGAGCAGATCAAGGCGCTGATCAGGGACGTGCCCGACTTCCCGGAGCCGGGCATCGTCTTCAAGGACATCACGCCGGTCCTGGCCCACGCCGACGCGATGTCGACGATCATCGACCTCATCGTCGTCCACTTCGGCCGGGGCACCGTCGACAAGGTCGTCGGGATCGAGGCCCGAGGGTTCATCCTCGCGGCACCGGTGGCGTACCACTTCAACGCCGGCTTCGTGCCGATCCGCAAGCAGGGCAAGCTCCCGTGGGAGACCGCGTCGGCGGAATACGAGCTCGAGTACGGGACGGCGACGATCGAGCTCCACCGGGATGCGATCGAGCAGGGGGAGCGGGTCCTGATCGTCGACGACGTGCTCGCCACCGGCGGGACCGCGCAGGCGGCGGCATCGCTCGTGGAGCGATGCGGCGGTGTGATCCGCGGGATCTCGTGCATGATCGAGCTCGAGTTCCTGAAGGGCCGCTCGAAGCTCGA
>DATFGG010000031.1:0-4734 GCA_035249665.1 Actinomycetota bacterium
CCGGCTCGAGGGAGCGGATCTCGGTGGCGCTCACTCGCCGCGCGCGACCGCGACGCGCTCGCGTGCCATCCGATCCGCTGCGGTGGCCGGCGAGACGCTCTCTCGATCCGACCGGTCGAAGATCTCACGGAGCGAGTCGCCTATCGCCTCGAGCCGCGAGGCGGTCGTGGCGTCGTCCCACCCGAGCGTCTCACGGCCGGCGAGATGGATCACACCTCCGGCGTTCACGACGAAGTCCGGGGCGAAGAGGATCCCGGCGTCGCGGAGCCGGTCGCCGTCCTCCGTGGTCGCGAGCTGGTTGTTCGCCGCGCCAGCGATCGCGCGGCAGCGCAGCAGAGGGATCGTGTCCTCGCTGAGGACCTTCCCGGTGGCGCAGGGCGCGAACACATCGCACTCCGTGCCGATCACGTCGTCGGCCCGGACGACCTTCGCTCCGAGCGCGTCTGCGAGGGCCGTTGCCCGCTCCGCGTCGACGTCGGCGAGCAGCAGGGTCGCCCCGGCGTCGTGGAGGTGACCAGCGAGGCGACTCCCCACGGACCCGAGCCCCTGCACCAGCACCGACCGGGCCTCCAACGCGTCGTCGCCGAACGCTCGGAGGACCGTCGCGCGGATCCCGTGGAACAGACCCAGGGCGGTGGCCGCTCCCGGATCGCCGGAACCTCCGTTCGACGTCGACCGGCCCAGGACGTGCGACGTGCGCTCCCCGATCGTGTCCATGTCCGCTTCGCCCGTGTTCATGTCGGCGGCGGTCACGTAGGTCCCGTGGAGCGACTCGACCAGCTCCGCGTAGCGGAGGAGGAGCGACCGGCGGCCGTCGCTCCCGGGTGCCGGGACCTCGGGCACGGCGATCACCGCCTTGCCGCCACCGTAGGGGAGGCCGGCGGCCGCCTGCTTCCAGGTCATCGCCTCTGAGAGCCGGAGCACGTCCTCGAGCGCATCGGAGGGCTGCCGGTACGACGAGAGCCGCGTGCCCCCCATACCCGGTCCGAGGGTCGTGTCGTGGATGCCGATCAGCATCCAGGACGACGTCGGCTCGTCGCGATGGACGACGACCTCCTCACCGTCCCAGGCCTCGATCAGCTCCTCGAACGCCACGAGAGCGAGTCTATCGGGGCCACCCGAGCACGCAGGAAAAGTGGCGGGCGCTGGTCGCTCCTATGCCCTCGCGATCACGGCTGAGGTGGAGATCCCCCAGCACTGGTAGGAGTCCTCCGTCGACCCGAAGTCCTCCGGGTTGCCGTCGCGATCGTCGATCCACGATCCGACCACGCCCATGATCGAGTAGTTCGCGCCGATGTCGACCTCCGCCGCCTTGGCCTTCAGCACGACGTCGATCACGCCTGCTTCCCGAATCAATCCCTGTCGTTCTTGTTCGTCGGGGTCGCGAACGCCTTCCACAGGACGCACAGAACGAGAGGCGGGCCCGCTCGGACCCGCCTCCGTTCGTACTCCGCTCGCTGAGGAGCTCAGTGCATGTGACCGTGCCCGCCCGCCGCGGCCGGCTCCTCCTCCTCGGGCTTCTCGACGACGGCGCTCTCGGTCGTCAGCACCAAGGCCGCGATCGAGGCAGCGTTCTGCAGGGCTGAACGCGTCACCTTCGTCGGGTCCACGATGCCGGCCTTGAGCATGTCGGTCCACTCGCCGGCGGCAGCGTCGAAGCCACGCGCGTCGCTCTCCTCACGGATGTGGGCGACGATGACGGACCCCTCGAACCCCGCGTTCTGGGCGATCCGGCGAGCGGGCTCCTGGAGCGACTCCCGCACGATGTGCGCCCCGGTGGCCTCGTCGCCCTCGAGGTCGAGCTTGTCGAGCGCGGACTCCGCACGGATCAGCGTGACGCCGCCTCCGGGGACGACTCCCTCCTCGACGGCCGCACGGGTGGCCGAGACCGCGTCCTCGATCCGGTGCTTCTTCTCCTTGAGCTCCACCTCGGTGGCCGCGCCCACCTTGATGACGGCGACGCCGCCCGCGAGCTTCGCGAGCCGCTCCTGGAGCTTCTCCCGATCCCAGTCCGAGTCGGTCTTCTCGATCTCGGCTTTGATCTGGTTGATCCGGCCTTGCACGTCCTCCTTCGAGCCCGCGCCCTCGACGATCGTGGTGGTGTCCTTCGCCACCACGACCTTGCGGGCCTGGCCGAGCAGGTCGAGCGTGACGTTCTCGAGCTTCAGACCGACCTCCTCGGAGATCACCTGGCCACCCGTGAGGATCGCCATGTCCTGGAGCATCGCCTTGCGACGGTCCCCGAACCCGGGGGCCTTGACGGCGACCGAGGAGAACGTCCCCCGGATCTTGTTCACGACGATCGTCGCAAGCGCCTCACCCTCCAGATCCTCGGCCACGACGATCAGCGCCTTGCCGGCCTGCATGACCTTCTCGAGGACGGGAACGAGCTCCTGCACGCTCGAGATCTTCTTGTTCGCGAACAGGATGTACGGATCCTCGAGGACGGCTTCCTGGCGATCGGGGTCGGTGATGAAGTACGGAGAGATGTAGCCCTTGTCGAACTGCATCCCCTCCGTGAACTCCAGCTCGATCCCGAACGTGTTGGACTCCTCGACGGTGATGACGCCGTCCTTGCCGACCTTGTCCATCGCCTCGGCGATCGTCTGGCCGATCGCGGGGTCCGCCGCCGAGATCGAGGCGACGTTGGCCACGTCGTCCTTCGTCTCCACGTCGTTCGCCTGCGATTTGATCGCCTCGACGGCGGCCTCGACGGCTTTCTCGATGCCTCGCTTGAGCGCCATCGGGTTCGCGCCGGCGGCCACGTTCTTCAGGCCGGCCTTCACCATGGCCCGGGCGAGCACCGTTGCCGTCGTCGTGCCGTCACCGGCGACGTCGTTCGTCTTGGTGGCCACCTCCTTGGTGAGCTGGGCGCCCATGTTCTCCCACGGGTCGTCGAGCTCGATCTCCTTGGCGATCGTCACGCCGTCGTTGGTGATCGTGGGTGCGCCCCACTTCTTGTCGAGCACCACGTTCTGTCCCTTCGGACCGAGCGTGATCGCGACCGCGTCGGCGAGCTTGTCGACGCCGGCCTCGAGGCCGCGCCGCGCCTCCTCACCGAACTTCAGCAGCTTCGAGGCCACTGGTGTCCTCCCTTTCCTCTCGGAGATGCGGGCGGGCCCGTCTCGCGGGCCCTGCCACAGATCTGGTGGCTACTTCCCGACGACCGCGAGGACGTCGCGAGCCGAGAGGATCTGGAACTCGGTACCGTCGGCGTCCTTCCACTCCGTGCCGCCGTACTTCGAGTAGATCACCATGTCGCCGACGGCCACGTCGACCGGGACGCGGGCATCCCCGTCCTCGTTGAACTTCCCGGGTCCCACCGCGACGACGGTGCCGACGACCGGCTTCTCCTTCGCGGTGTCGGGGATCACGAGCCCGGACGCCGTGGTCTCCTCGGCCTCGCTGGGCTGCACGATGATCCGGTCCTCGAGCGGCTTGAGCTTGAAGTCCTTCGCCATGCCTATCTCCTCCCTACGTACGCGTCGGGGCGGGTTAGCACTCACCCCCCTTGAGTGCTAGCAGGATAGCTCCGGGAGCGCCGAAGGGTCAATCGGGATTGGACCCGGACGCAGTGGGTCAGATCCCCTTGAGGTAGGCGACCGTCTCGGCCAGCCCGTCCTCGAGGTGGGTCCACGGCTTCCAGGCGATCGCGGAGGGCGCTGCCGAGATGTCCAGCGCCATGCGCCGGAGCTCCCCCGCCGGCTGCGGACCGTGCTCCGGCTCACCGGCGAACCCGGTGATCTCCGAGAGCAGCCGATAGAGGTGGTTCACGCTCGTCTCCAGGCCGGTGCCCACGTTGACGAGCTTGCCCGACCCGCCGTCCATCGCCTGGACGAACGCGTGGACGGTGTCGTCGATGAAGACGTAGTCACGGGTCTGGTTTCCGTCGCCGAATATCGTCGGCGCCTGACCCGAGAGCATCTGCGCGGCGAAGATCGCGACGACCCCGGCCTCCCCGGTCGGGTCCTGTCTCGGTCCGTAGACGTTGCCCAGGCCGAGCGCCGTGAAGTCGATCCCCCGGTACCGCTGGTAGTACGAGAGGTAGTCGAGTGCGACCTTCTTGGAGATGCCGTACGGGGACATCGGACGGGAGCCCTGCGCGGCGGATTCCTTCACCGGCAACCGTCTGGGCTCCCCGTAGACGGTCCCGCCGCTCGCCGCGTAGATCACCTTCCGGGCCCCGACACCCACCGCGGCCTCCAGCACGTTGAGGAGCCCCATGATGTTCACGCTCGCGTCGTGGACGGGGTCCTCCAGCGAAGGCCGCACGCCTGGTTGTGCGGCCAGGTGGAACACCACCTCGGGACGATTCCGTTCGAACTGCGAAGCGAGGCCGTCGGCGCGCACGTCCATGTTGAAGAAGGAGAACTCCTTCCCGTAGCCCCGTGCCTCGACGAGGTTGGCGATTCGCCCCGTCGAGAGGTCGTCGACCGACACCACCCGGTGGCCTTCGGCGAGGAGGCGCTCCGCCAGCTGCGAGCCGATGAACCCGGCGCCCCCGGTCACCAGGACGGTCGTCACGGCGCCAACCTTAGGTTGGGGTCCGCGCCGATGTCCAGCGAGGACCGTTCGCCGCGAGCGAGCCTGGCCGCGCCCACCGCCGCGATCATCGCCGCGTTGTCCGTGCAGAGCTCGAGCGGCGGGAACAGGATCCGCAGACCTGCGCGAGCCCCCTCCTCCGCCATCCGCTCCCGGAGCCTCGTGTTCGCGACCACACCGCCGCCCAGGAGG